>CAMWTF010000014.1 GCA_947177105.1 uncultured Lachnospiraceae bacterium
CTTTGAGCTACTCAGGGGCAGCCGGATAGAAGGCATGGTATGTTTCTGCTATCAGGATAAGAACGGTGTAAACCTGTACTTTTTCTATGAGGCGTTCAACCATCGGTTCCGCTGGTCAGAGTCCGATAAGAACTTCCTGCTGACGGCCAGCAAGCTTATGGCGAATGTGCTGTAGAGGGATCGGCAGGAAAATACATTATATAACAATGAAGATATACGAGAAAAAGCGCCATGGCTGCACAGACTGCCGCGGCGCTTTTTCTATACACTTAAATGAGGGGAAAAATCATTTGTCATTGTACACTTGCGCTTCGGGGAAATCATAGTAAGCCTTCACTTTGATATCCTGCTTATAATCTCCGAAATCTTCTCCGAACAATGTGAAGCCGCCGCAGTTGGCTGTATCCTTGGGAACGGAAAAGGTCAGATTGATGGAACTATTGTAATCAATATGCAGTTCCTGGATTCTGGTGTCGGAGATCCGGTGGGTGCCATCAATGAAGGTGCCGTCAGAATTGATAATCAGGGTTTTCAGAAGACCGTATTGATTCAGCAGCTCGGGCCACCAGTAGGGCGACAGGATACCCCTGCGGTTTCCGAAGTCGCCCGGACTGACCCATTTCCCCAGCGGAATGCCGTTGATATCAAAATAGATATCGCTGGGGTAATCCTCATTGATCTCCGGGCATTCCGAGGATACCTCAAAAGAAATCTGAAGTTCCCGGAGGACCTGACCCGCATTCAGCCTGTTGGGCAGATTGTAGGTAATGCTGCCATAACCAAACCAGAGAATGCCGGCTCTGAATCGCTCAGGATAGGAAAAAACCCTGGGTACGTCCAACTCCCCGATAATATTGGCGGCGGTTGCCAAGCCGCAGGTGGGGTGGATCTCGCAGGCTGTATAGCAGCCTACGGCGATATCGTCCTGATAGCAGTGTCTGGGCTGGATCTGGGGGGCTATGTCCACTATTATGCGGGAATAAACCGGCTGAATGATCTTCATAATACCCCGTTTTCCCGAGGAAGTGCGTACAGTTACCAGGCCGGCGCTTTCCAGCTTGCCCACATGGAGGGAGATGGCGCTGTTGGTCAGCCCCAGTGCTTCAGCCAGATTATTCATACTCATTTCCTGTTCATAGATCAGTTCCATAATGCGCAGCCGCATAGGTGTGCTTAACGCCTTGAACACTTCCTCGGCTTCTTTTAACGAATGTAAATACAGCATTCTGATACTCCTGTTTTAAGTTCTGCATATTCCCTGCCAGTACAATCTTGATGTCCAAAGGCCGATGGAGAATATTCTGAATAGATTATACCCACAAGGGAAAGATTTCGTCAATATTAAACATTTAAGAAATGGCTGAAACAGATTGTCAGATTAATGTTGAGCTAATCAGAAAGCGTTATAGGTTCTGTTTAACTTATTAAGAAAATAACTGTCTACAGAATATTTTATCACATTATTTTCTATGCCCTCTTCGTGACATGTGTCGTGGCTGCCCCATAAAATCAGGCTTTTTTCGACATGGCCCAAGAAGAGCAAAAGGGCCGCAAATATGGATGATTCAGGCGGATTGAGCATCGGGCTGCGAAAAAGGTCTAAACAGCTTTGTGCAAATCCTACAAAAATGCCCTATCAAATTTCGTTATGCAAAGTAAAAATGTTTGTTGACATATATAAGATAACATAGTATCTTTAAAGTAAGATTAAGTGGAAACGTTAATAGTAAAGCTAAAACTTAAACAAAGGCATAAAAACAGTCCCGAAGGGCAATAAATGAACCGAATACTTAAATAAATGGTGAAACAATTGCAGATCGGCATGGTGCAAGATGTATGCTGCATCGTGAAGCAAAAGCAGATTTTTCGTCAATATGTATATTCAGCCTATCAGCGACTATCAATATAAGGAGGTTCCGTATGGCACGGAAAAGAAAAAAAGTTGTAGCGGCAGTGCTGACAGCCAGCATGGTCAGCCAGATCTTTTTCGGAGAAGCTGCAGTCGGTGTGGTAGAAGCAGAGACATCCGACAGCACGGAAAACCAGCAGCAGTCGGAAGAGTCGTTCAGTATTGAGCGGCTTACTTCCAACTACACCATTGTCAGTGCGGGGTACACGGCGGCGGCGTACAAAGGAGACCCTGTGCTCTGGCAGATGGACAAAGTTTTAAGCAGCGGCGACACCGGATATCTGGCAGAAAACAATTACGGGTACGAAAACGGCGTGGTGGATGTTAGGAGCGGTGATTCCTTCCACATGACCGTGACAGTGCCGGAGACAGCGCTCTATTGGATAGGATTTGACTATCTGTCTTATGACCAGTCTATTCTTCCCATAGAACTGGCGCTGAAGATTGACGGGGATTACCCCTTTTATGAGAGCAGGAACCTGTCCTTTGAGACCACATGGGCCTCTCAGGAAGAGATCTCTCATGACCGCTATGGAAATGAGATCGTAGCGCTGCCTGACAAACTGATCCAGTGGGAGAATAAATATCTGTCCGACGCCAGCTATCGGCGCTCCGCTCCTCTGTGTGTGGAGTTGGAACAGGGTACCCATGAGTTGGAGATCACAGTCAGCGAGGGTCAGTTCCTTCTGGGAAACCTCAGTCTGGAAGCTCCCAGGGAAGTGCCGGAGTACACCGGCTCAGAGAAAGCGCCGGGAGAGGCGCTGATCCCCATCGAGGCAGAGAATTTTTACTTAAGGAATGATTCCGCCATTCACGCCATAGGCGAGTACGACACGGCGGTGAATCCCCTGTCAGCCAAGGATACAGTGCTCAACACGGTGGACAGCGACTCCTTTAAGACCGCGGGGCAGACGATTACATATGAGTTTTATGTGGAGCAGCCCGGGTATTATTACCTGGCCATGAACTATAAACAGTCTGATAAGAGTGACTTCCCAGTGTTCCTTGATTTTCGTATAGACGGGGAAATTCCCAACCAGGCGTTCCAGAACTGGCAGGCGAAGTACATCACCAAGTATACCACCACCACTCTCAAGGACGGGGAAGGCAACAATTTAAGCGTTTATCTGGATCAGGGCCACCATACGCTATCCATTACCATCAGCATAGACAATCTGCTGTATGTGTTGGAGCAGGTGGATCAGATTATGAACGGCATCAACGATCTGTCCTTGGAAGTCACCAAAGTGGCAGGTACCAACAAGGACAAGTACAGAGATCTGAGACTGACCAGATACATACCGGATGTGCAGGAGAGACTGTACGGATGGGTGGATCAGCTGTATGAACTGGCCGAGATGGCAACCCAGTACGTGGAGGAGGACGATCCGGAGGATGTGGCGGCCTTCGCCTATCTGATCATTGCCGCGAAGCAGTTGAAGAGCCTGGGTGACGAACCCAACGAACTGATCTACCGTGTGGCGGAGCTTTCCACCAGCGTAAACTCCATCAACACCCAGATTGCGAACTTTATAGACCTGATCAATGACAACAACCTTTCCATTGACAGGATTTATCTGTACCAGGAGGACGCAAAGCTTCCCCGCAAGCTGAACGTGTTCCAGGGTATGGGTCTTTCCGTGCAGAGATTTGTTAATTCTTTCTTCGGGACCTCCTACTCCGCCAGCAATACCGACAAGGATCATCTGCAGGTATGGGTGAACAGACCCAGGCAGTACGTAGAGATCATGCAGAAGATGATTGACGAGCAATTTACCGCGCAGACCGGCATCGAAGTGGATCTGTCTTTGATGACGGACGCCAATAAGCTGGTGCTGTCCAATGCCTCCGGAGACACTCCGGATATTGCCACGGGCATCAACTATTCCGTTCCCTTCGAGCTTGGCATCCGGGGCGCGCTGGTGGATCTGACCAAGTTTGACAATTACAGGGAAGTGTTCGGCAGGTACAGCAAAGGTCTGGTGCTTTCTTCCGTTATCGACGACGGCCTCTATTCCCTGCCCGAGACCATGAATTTTTATATCATGTTCTATCGGTCGGATATTCTGGAAAAGCTGGGGCTGGACGCGCCGGACACCATGGAAGACCTGATCGCCATGCTGCCCGATCTGCAGATGAGAGGTCTGAATGTGTATTACCCCACGGCATCCATGCTGGTACTGCGTAACTTCCATGGCACTACGCCCATGATCTTCCAGCACGGCGGCAGCCTGTACGGGGAGACAGCCCTGGAGCTTGAGGTAAACAGCGAGTCCTCTGTAGAGGGAATCACGGCCCTGACGGAATTGTTTACCCTCTATAATCTGCCGGTGGATGTGCCCAATTTCTACCAGCACTTCAGAAATGGCGACCTGCCTATCGGGATAGCGGATTTTAATTCCTATAACCTGATCCTCAACGCGGCTCCCGAGATTGCCAACTCATGGGAAATCGGCCTTGTGCCCGGCGTACAGGACCCGGATACGGGAGAGATTTACCGGTATATGTCCGGTGGTGCGGAGAGTACGGTGATGTTTGCGTCCAATGAAGAGAGAGAGCAGCAGGCTTGGCAGTTTATGGAATGGTGGTCCAGCGCGGAGGTGCAGGCGGAGTTCGGACAGATGCTTCAGATCATGTACGGCGACGAGTATATCTGGCCCACCGCGAACCTGGAAGCCTTCGGAAACCTTCCTTATCCTACCGCTCACAAGGATATCATCATGGAGCAGGCCGAAAATATCCTGGAGGCGCCCAGACTGCCGGCAAGCTACATGCTGGAGCGTGAACTCAGCAATGCCTTCAACGATATTGTCGTCCATGGCGATACCCTGAGGACCCGGATCGATGAACTGGTCAAGACCGTGAACCGGGAAACTGCCAGAAAGCTGGAAGAACTGGGCTATATCGACGGATCGGGAAATGTACAGCAAGCATACATTGTTCCTTCGGTGGATGTGGTAGATCGGATCTTTGAGGAGAAGAATTGAGTGCTGCTAGAAGCGGCAGATTGAGAGGTAGCAATGAGTAAGAGAACCAAAATAAGCAGAAGGGAGAATTCCAATAAAGCGGGATATTTGTTTGCGGCTCCCTATGCCTTGCTGTTTACCATATTCATATTGACCCCGGTAATCCTGGCAATCGTTCTTTCGTTTACCAACTTTAACACCATACAGTTTCCCCAGTTTGTGGGATTTTTGAACTATATCAATTTGATTACCGGCGATGAAGTGTTCATGCAGTACGTTCTGCCGAACACCGTTACATATGCGCTGATTGTAGGCGTGGGCGGCTATGTGCTGGCTTTCCTGATGGCCTGGGCGCTGGCCAACCTGCCCAGAGTTCCCCGGACCGTATGCGCCCTGATCCTGTATTCACCCACCATGACCACCGGTGTAGCCATGACGGTGCTGTGGAAGATCATGTTTACAGGTGACCAGACGGGATATCTCAACAGCTGGCTGATGGAGCTGGGTGTCATCAACGAGCCCATCATCTGGCTGGTGAGCGCCGACTACCTGCTTCCCATCGTTATCATCATAGGATTGTGGAGCAGCATGGGCGTGGGCTTTCTGTCCATTCTGGCAGGTATCCTGAACACGGATGAATCCCTGTATGAGGCGGCGGCCATTGACGGTGTGAAAAACAGATTTCAGGAGATGTTTTATGTGACGATCCCCAGTATGAAACCCCAGATGCTGTTCGCGGCCGTTATGCAGATCGTGGGAGCGTTCCAGAACGGACAGATCGCGTCCATGCTGGCCGGCAATCCCACCCCGGGCTATGCGGCTCAGCTGATCGTCAACCATATCGAGGATTACGGTTTTATCCGCTACGAGATGGGTTACGCTGCGGCGGTATCCGTAGCTCTGTTGCTGATCGTACAGGTGTTTTCCAAGATCTCCACGAAACTGTTTGGAGAGGATTAGGAGGCGTAAAAGATGGCTTATAAAGGACATAAAATCAACCCAAATAAATTTGAGGTGGGGCAGATCAAGATTTTCCTGCTGGTGCTTCCCCTGGTAATCCTCACGGGTCTGCCGATTGTGTTCATCATATTCCATGCGTTTAAGCCCATGGAAGAACTGTTCGCGTTCCCCCCCAAGTTTATTACCACAAATCCCACGCTGGATAATTTCAGAAAACTGTTCAAGGCGTCCAGGACTGCGGGAATCCCGCTTTCCAAGTATGTGTTCAACAGCCTTCTGATCACGGTGTCGGTAGTGTTTTTATCCCTGTTCTTCTCCACGGCGGCCTCCTATGCGCTGTCCAAGCTGAAATTCAAGGGAAGAAACATGATGATGCAGATCAATCAGTTCGCGCTCATGTTCGTCCCGGTGGCTGTGATGATTCCCCGCTATCTGGTGGTCAACACTATGGGACTTACCAACACCTATTGGGCTCATATCCTGCCGCTGATACCGCTGCCTGTGGCGCTGTTTCTGATCAAGCAGTTTGTGGATCAGGTACCGCAATCCCTGATTGAGGCGGCGTACATGGACGGGGCCACGGAGATCCATATCTACTTTAAGGTGGTTCTGCCCTTGATCAAACCGGCTATAGCCACGGCGGCCATCCTGGTGTTTCAGCAGGTGTGGACCAACATGGAAGCTTCCAACTACTATGTAAACGATGAGGGGCTCAAATCCCTTGCCTTTTATATGAATACCCTGAGCAGCGGCACAGGCAATACGGTAGCCGGCCAGGGAGTGGCTGCAGCCGCGTCGCTGATTATGTTTGTACCCAATCTGGTATTGTTCTGCATTTTGCAGAAGAACGTTATGAATACCATGGCACATTCCGGTATCAAGTAGAAATGAGAGGGTGAAGGAATTGATGAAGAAGATATCAAAAAAACTTGTATTATCTTTGACAGTACTCCTTCTGGCGGCAATATTGATAACGATGCCGTTGGAAATATACGCAGATGCCCCCTATAAGACGTACACGGTTGACGGATATGGCTATGTGACGGAAACGCAGACGGCGTATCTTCCCTATATGACTATTACCAAAGTCGGAGAAGAGGCGCTGAACGGCCCCACGGATTTTACCCTTTTGGAAGACGGAAGCATGTATATTCTGGACAGCGGTAACCGCCGGATAGTGGTATCCGACTTGGAAGGAAATCTGATTGACACTTTCGGAGAGGGTACGCTGGTAAATCCGCGAGGCATCTATGTGACGCCGGAGCATATCTGTTATGTGGCGGACAGGGACGCCAAAAGCGTCTTTGTCTTTGACCAAGAGGGCGAACTGATACAGACCTATGGGAAACCGGAGCATGCCCTGTACGGCAGCACACAGGATTTCCTGCCCATCAAGATTGTTGCAAATTCCGCGGGCACCATGTATGTGATCTGTGAGTCCAATACAAACGGTATCGTCCAGATCAGTCCGGTAGAGGGCGGTACGTTCCTAGGATATTTCGGAACCAACAGCACCGACAAAAACCTGTGGACCATTGTATGGCGCGCCCTGCAGACGGAGGCCCAGAGAGCCAGGTCCTTAAGCAACCTTCCGTCCACGCCCACCAACCTGGCCATCGACGAAAAGGGTCTGATCTACACTGTCACCGCAGGCGAGGAAAAGGAGACGCTGAAACGTCTCAATATCGCGGGAATTAATATGATTGAGCCAAACAGATACGATGAGACCCCCGCGGCCGTGGCGGTGGGAAATCATGACAACGTGTTTGTGGCATCTACGCAGGGTTACATATACGAATACAACAATGAGGGAAACATGCTCTTTGTGTTCGGCGGCAGTGATGTGGGACAACAGAGGATCGGCCTTTCCACCAAAGTGGAAGCCATCCAGATCGGAACGGATGACAAGATCTATGTGTTGGACTCTGAAAAAGCTCAGATCCAGATTTATGAGCCCACGGAGTTCACCAGTCTGCTGCATGAAGCCCTGTTCCTGTTCTCCAAGGGGCGATATACGGAGAGTAAAGGTCCCTTAAGCCAGGTGCTGCAGATGAACAATCTGTTTGACTATGCCAATATGGCCATGGGCAAGGCGCTGGTTCAGGAAGAACAATATGAGGAGGCGCTGCACTATTCCCGGCTTGCCAAGGATTTTGACGGATATTCCGACGCGTTCTGGGAAATCAGAAACCAGTGGCTCAAGGACTACCTGGTTCCCATGGTCCTGATCATAGTCGCAATTCTGGTGATTAAAAAGGTTTTGCAGGTTCTGGATAAAAAGAAAGGGATTCTGGCCGGACCCAGGGCAGCCATGAAGAGCTTTAAGGACAAAAAGCTGGTGAAGGAACTGGGCTACATGTTCTACTTCATGAAGCATCCGGTGGATGGCTGCTATGGAGTCAAGAGGGAGGGAAGAGTTTCCCTGCTCAGCACCAATATCATACTGGTACTGGGAATCCTGTTCTATGTGATTAACAAGTATTTCTGCGGATTTTTGTTAAAGACCGTGAGAGAGGGAAGCTATGACATTGTGTCGGACGTGGGACTTCTGCTAATCGCCTTTGTGCTGGTAACGGGCTGTAATTACCTGATCTGCACCATCAACGAAGGAGAAGGAAAATTAAAAGATATATACTGCTCTTTCGTATACAGCTTTACTCCTTATGTGGTGCTTTTGCCGGTGATTTTCCTGCTCTCCCATGTGGTGACATACAACGAAGTGTTCTTTGTGGAATTTGCGACTTTGTTCATGTATGTCTGGATCGTGGTCCTGGTCTTCATCTCCATCAAGGAGATCAACGATTACAGCGTGAAGGATACCTTCAAGATCATAGGACTGACGCTATTTACGATTTTGATAGCCGTCCTGCTGGCATTTATCATTTATGTATTGTGGACACAGGTGTTTGAATTCATCCAGTCCATAGCTGGAGAGGTGGTGTATAGGATTGGCAGCTAAAGTAAAGAAGACAATAGCAATATTTCTGGCGGCGGTATGCCTGCTTGCATCAGTAACGGTTTTTGCGCCCATGAGGGCAGAGGCGGCCCAGGATCAGATTAACGGACACAGCCTGATAGCGGAAAACAATAATTATGCGTTGTACATGAACGAGGAGTATCTGTCCATCATCGTGCTGGATAAAGCCACGGGAGCCTACATGGAATCGGCTGTCAGCTACGATGACGGCAAGAACAACGCCACCTGGTCCGCAGCCATGAGATCGGCGCTGCTGCTGACAGTGATCTACGGTATAACCGACACGCAGCAGGCGGACCTGATCAATGACGAGGTGACCAAGGATATCACCTATACGGACAACGGTTTCTCCGCAAAGGTGTACTGGACCAAATACAAGTTTGGAATGACCCTGGAGGTCACGCTTACGGAAGACGGAGTGATCGCCTCCGTGCCTGACGAGTCCATTGTGGAGGACGGAGAGGATTATTTCATCGGGACCATTTCCGTATATCCTTATCTGGGGCACACTTATCTGGATGAAAAGGAAGGCTACATGTTCATTCCGGACGGAAACGGGGCTTTGATCTATCTGGAAGATAAGGAAGGACGCTTTCGGAGCGGCTTCACAAGCATGATATACGGAGACGATCCGGGTTTCGCCAGACAGAGCGCTTCCAATCTGTGGCAGGACCACAACATCATCAATGATGCCAATAAGGTGATGGCGCCGGTGTTTGGCATGGCCCATACCAGTGAGGGGATTGCCTATCTGGCGGTGGTGGAGAAGGGGGCCGAACGCGCGTCCATCATTGCCAATCCCAACGGCGCCAATGTGGATTACAACAGAATCTATGCGAGGTTTACGGAGAGAGTGGTATTTACCCAGTACAACGGCAACAATTCCTCTTCCGCTTACCAGACGGCCGAGTCCGGCAGAAGTCACTCAGACTTGCAGGTTCACTGGATTTTCCTTGCAGGGGATGAGGCCAATTACTGTGGAATGGCCAATGCGTATAGATCCTATCTGCTGGAGAGGGGAGAGCTGGTACCCAGCGCTGACAATTCCTACAATACCAGAGTTGACTTCCTGGGATCTGACCGGGAATCCTGGGTGGTAGGAACCAGCGCCGTGGTGATGACCACCACCGATGACATCCGGGAAATATATGATGACCTGAAAAAGGAAGGGGTTACGGATCTCTTCTCCGTCTACAAGGGATGGCAGAAGGGAGGGCTTTATAACCTGCCCATCAGCTCCTACAAGGCGGATTCCAAGATCGGCGGAACGGGCGATCTGACTTCTCTCATGGAGGAGGCGGAAAACGCAGGAATAAAGTTCTATCTTTATAACGATGCCCTGCGGCTCAATCCGGTAGAAAGCAGTTCTGTCTTTAATGTGGTAAAGCAGATAAACCGTAGAAGATTCTCCGAGTCCACTTATAAGGATGTGTATGAAGAATTTTTGTACCTGATTCCTTCCAGAACAGGTACGCTGCTGGGACAGTTTGTGAACAGCTACACGAAAAAAGGTGTGAATAATCTGGCGCTGGCAGGGATTACCAATACATTGTATTCCAACTATTATGACAATGTCTTTTACAGCAGACACAATACCGCAGAGGAATATGACAAGATTTTCGGCCAGATAGCCGGACAGACGGACCTGGTGATGGAACAGCCTTTTGCCTATCTGTGGAAATATGCGGATGCATTCCTGGATATGCCGCTGTACACCTCCAACTATATGTATGAGGATGAGAGCGTTCCGTTCATGTCCATAGTGCTGAAGGGCGTGATGCCGGTGTATTCCGAATATGTGAATTTTGAGGCCAACAAGCAGGAGTTTTTCCTGAAGATGGTGGAGACGGGAACCTTCCCTTCCTTCTACATAACAAAGGAAAGTTCTTCCGATCTGGTCAACACAAATTCCAGTGACATATACAGTTCCCAGTATGATGTGTATCGTGAAACCATGATCGCCTATGCCAAAGAACTGGCGGAAATTAACGCGAAGGTGGAAGGCGCTTACATCGTGGGTCACGAGATCAGGGAGAATAACGTCACTGTAGTAACCTATGGCAACGGTGTAAAAATCTACTTGAATTATGGCAGCAGCGCAGCTCAGGCGGATGGATACACTATCGAGGGAATGTCCATAAAGGTGGTAGAGTAAATGAGGAAAGAGAAAAAAGTGAAAGATCCCAGGGCTAAGCTTGGGAAGTTGGAAAAACGAGAGGCGAGAGCGGGGTATCTGTTCGTGGCGCCATGGCTGATCGGCGTATGTCTGTTCTTGTTATATCCGCTCTGCCAGTCCTTTTATTACATGTGGTTTAATATCAGAATCACACCGCTGAAGACTTTATACACTTATGTGGGAACCGGTAATTTCACCCAGATCTGGCTGGAGAATCCGGAGTTCCCCCAGCAGATTGTCACCTATCTGTGGCAGACTATTGTGGAGGTGCCCATCATAGTGGTATTTGCCCTGATGATCGCCATTATGCTGAACGGAAAGATCAAGTGCAGAGGATTGTTCAGACTGATCTTCTTCCTGCCGGTAATCATCGTCAGCGGGCCTGTTATGAATATGCTGGTGGCGGAAGGCGCGGCCAGCATCCCGGCCATGAATACGGAATCCATTGTGGCGGCTTTTGATACATTTCTGTCCCACAGTCTGGCGGAAGCCATAGGAGAGATATTTTCCGACATGATCATGATTCTGTGGTATTCGGGAGTGCAGATACTGATTTTCCTGTCAGCCCTGCAGAAGATAGATTCGGCCATGTATGAGGCGGCTTCCATGGACGGCGCTTCGGGATGGGAGAGTTTCTGGAAGATTACCCTGCCTACCATCAAGCCCTACATCCTTTTGAACGCGGTGTATTCGGTTATCTTCCTGTCCAGCAATGAACAGAACACGCTGATCACGATGATTCAGGATGCCATGTTTTCAGGAACCAAGGAGAAGGGATATGGATATGCGGCGGCCATGGCTTGGATGTATGCCGTGATCGTCACGCTGATTGTACTTTTGTTCTTCCTGCTGTTGGGATCCAAGAAGGATGTATATGACAGACAGATTAAGCGCAGAAAGAGGGCGCTCAAGAAAGAGGCAAGACTTGTCAAGAAGATAGAGAGGAGGGGCAGGAGAAATGCAAGGAAAATCGAGCAAGCAAGGCAAAAGCGCAAGTACAAGACCTACAGCGGCGAAAGTGACTATTAAGAGTTATTTTACCAAGGAAAAAATGCGCCGTTTTGTATTCGGCACCAGGGAGAAAGAGGGCGCCGGAAAACAGATCGTGGTGTACGGCCTGCTGATCTGTATCGGATTTGTCTATCTGTATCCGATCCTCTATATGCTCAGTACCAGCTTTATGAATCGGGATGACCTGCTGGATTCATCCATAAACTGGCTGCCCGGAACACTGTATCTGCAGAACTATATTGATGCCGCAAGCAGCATGAACTTCTGGACTTCGCTGCTGAAAGGAATTGTAATCGCAGGAATCCCCACCCTGTTGAATATCCTGGTGTGTATGCTGGTGGGTTATGGATTCGCCACCTTTGCCTTTAAGGGAAGGGCGGTCATGATAGGGCTTCTGCTCTTTTCCTACATCCTGCCCAGCCAGGTGACCATGATCCCCACCTATGGGCTTTACAGTAAGATGGGCATTGTGGGAACCCTGTGGACCTTCATTCTTCCAGCGCTGTTCGGAAACGGACTCAACGCCCCCATCTTTATCCTGATCTTTTACCAGTTCTTCCGGCAGGTACCCAGGGTGCTGCTGGAGGCGGCAAAGATTGACGGCGCGGGACATTTCAAGACTTTTGCAAGAGTGGCAGTGCCCTCTGCGGGCCCCGCAATCCTGACGGTGGGACTGTTTTCCTTTGTGTGGTACTGGAATGAGTCCTATCTGACAGAAATGTACGTACAGGGCTTGTCCAGCAAGAGCGTATGGGTCAATCTGGTGGTACAGCTGAAGAATTTCGAGACCAGCTTCGAGACCATGCAGGCTACGGGAGATGTGGCGATAAGTCTGAGCGAATCTGTAAAGATGGCGGCTACGGCCCTGAGCATTCTACCGCTGATGCTGATGTACTTTGTCCTGCAGAAGCAGTTTGTGGAAAGTATCGACAGAGCTGGTATCACCGGCGAGTAACAGATCTTACTCCGGCGCGGATCGGATTGAGATAAAACAAAGACAGCATGTCCCCGGGCAGTCCACTGATTCATATCCGGACGCCCAAACGGCCGGATATGAATCACCCGGTTCGTGGACTGGCAGGGGGTATGCGGAACTCAAAACAGCATATCCCCGGACAGTCCACTGATTCATATTCGGACGCCCAAGCGGTCGGATATGAATCACCCGGTTCGTGGACTGGCAGGGGATATGCGGAACTCAAAACAGCATATCCCCGGACAGTCCACTGATTCATATCCGGACGCCCAAGCGGCCGAATATGAATCACTCGGTTCGTGGACTGGCAGGGGATATGCGGAACTCAAATAAGGAGGATAAGGGATGAAAAAGAAAATTTTGGCATGTTTGTTGCTTTCAGCGACAACGTTATTTGCCATCACCGGATGCGGCAATGAGAGCGGCGTCGGTTCCGGTGAGGTGGACGAGAACGGCGTAACCACCGACGACATCACGCTGACCTACTGGCATTATGAGGATGAGACCACCATCAATCTGCTGGCCGAGGCGTTCATGGAGAAGTACCCCAACATCACAGTGGAGACCAGGGTGATCAGCGATATGAGCACAGATCTTTCCGCTGCGGCTACCGCAGGAACTTTCCCGGATGTGTTTGCGGGGACGGATGTGGATACGGCTCTGGCCAACCAGTATTGGAGGGATATTACAGAATATTGGAACAATGACCCGGAGAATCATAATCTGATGGCTACCATCAACGAGTACGGCATCGGATGCTTTGACACCAATGTACGGTATGCGGCTCCCGTATACTATCAGCCCAGCGCCATGTTCGTGGACAAAAACGTGGTTGAGACGCTGAATCTGACCATGCCCGATACAGACTGGACTTGGGCGGAGATGGTTGATTTCATCAAGACAGCTACACAGGGCAGCGGCGGTGATAAATATTATGGACTGGGATACTATAACAGACTGGATTCCCTGTATGGTATCGCGGCGGTTTCTCCCGATGTGCGCAGAATCAAGGGTGAATTTGGATTTAACGGAACAGACTATGACCTGTCCTACTGGGCCATCGGCGAGCAGGAATTTTCCGACCTGAAGCTGGCGGGATATGTGGCTCCTCTGCAGGGCACCATGCAGATGTTTGACTGGCTGGGAGATCCGGATGCCTGGTTTGGCAACACGGGACATGCGGCTGTGGCTTCCGAGGGCTTCTGGACCTTCCAGAATATCTGGAACACCACTGTGGACGGCGTTCCTTACCAGGAGAAGTACGGCGGCACAGACTGGATTCCCTATGTGACCCCCAATGTAGTGGACGAGAAGGAACACAATGTTATTGGAAGCATGTACCTGGGCGGCGTATCCACATCCTGCCAGCATCCCTACGAAGCATATCTGCTGCTGAAGTTTATGGGCTGGGGCGTGGACGGCTGGATGGCCAGAATGGACATCTATGAGGATGAGTCCATCACCAATGCCAGCAATGTACCTCTGAAGAGTTCCAACATGCCGGTTCCTCTGAACCTGGATAAGACTGTTTGGGACAGATATAAGGCTCTGTTCCCTCAGGATGATGCTCACAGGACTTACTGGGACGATTATTTTAACAGCATTACAAGGCCCGTGCCTTTTGGCTGGCAGAGCATTGCGGGCTACTGGAATTTCTGTGACCAGTACTTCAATAAGATCGGTATCCATGATCTGGTAGATAACGGTTCCGCCCAGGCAGCCGACTATGTGGAGGAGGCAACAAGACAGGCCAACTATTACCATGCGGAGGCCATGATCTCCTACTTTGGACCTTCAGGCTACGGTATCCTCTCCGAGGAGGAAGTGGCCCAGTACCAGACATTTATTGATTCCTTTACACAATAGACAAAATTTAAAAACAGTCTTGCAACAAAAGCGCGGGAAGGGGCGCCGTAGTGCAGAGACGAAATTCAAAATAGGAGGATATAGAATAGTATGAAAAAGAAATTATTGAGTATTTTATTGTGCGGAACCATGATCGGGTCCATGCTGACAGCCTGTGGAAGTGATGGAGCTGGAAATGGTGAGTCTACTCAGCAGCAGAGAGAAGCTGGCAACAGTTCCGAGGCGGGCAACTCCGAGGCGGAGAACTCCGTAGAGCAGAGCGAGGCGCCGGCTCCTGCGGAAGTGACACCGGAAGCGCTGCCGGATGCTTTTGCCCACTATACCTTTGACGGCGAGGACGAGGGCTATACAATTGTAAAGCAGGCCAATAAGGCGGATGACAGCGTCAATGACGGCGGCACCTATGATATCGTACCTTCCGATGCCACTCCGATCTATGCGGATGGGGCTGTGGGCAAGGCTCTGTATATGGACAGCACCTATGCTCTGGATCTTAACCTGGAGCCTACCAACACGGATGTTTACACTGTTTCCTACTGGGTAAATGCAAGATTTTTCTTTGACTTCGGCCCCACTTTGCAGGTTGGCTATAATATTGGCAGGGCGGCTGATGTCGGAAACAATGTTACCTGGATCAATGTTACCCAGACAGGCTGGGGAGCGGACAACGCAAAGCTTTATCCCACGATCTGGAGCCGTAACGAAGCCAGTGATGCCCAGGACGGCACGGACTGCTGGCCTTGGATGTCCGGCTGGGATGACAGCACTCACGGAAAGCAGGAGTGGGCTATGATCACCATCGTTTGCTCCGGCGAGAAGCAGGACGGCCCTAACGGCACTACCACAGTGGGCGCTCAGTATTATCTGAACGGCCAGCTGATGTATGACTCCAATGACAATTACACAAACCATACCTATTGGGAAGAGTGGACCTGGGATGCCAGCCTGGCTCCCAATGTGATGCAGCCCGGCGATTCCGAGTTTGAGTCCTATTTTGGCATCAACTACTGGGATCCTCTGTATGTGGGCTATGTGGATGATCTGTATGTGTATGATCAGGCTCTGACCGCAGGCCAGGTTCTGTCCCTGTACCAGCTGGGCGATCCTTCCGTGTCTGTGGAGTACTTTGATGTCGCCGCCGGCGCTGGCGCTGCGGAGCCTGCGGAACCTGTTGCGGCAGATCACAGTGATGTGGAAATTACCGGTACTTTGGTGGGTGCTCAGGACTGCTCCACTGCCTTCTGGACGGAATTTTCGGATGTGGTGGCTGTTCCAGAGGGTGAGTCTGTGACAGTAAACTTTAAGAATTATACCAGCCAGCTGGAGAATTGGAATAACTTTGTGGTGATCCTGCAGAATGTGGCGGATGCCCATTCCGCCGACGACAATGCGGATTACAAGGAATATGTTGTGGTGCGTGCGGATAACTTTGGCTGGGGTGACAGCTATGAAGGCGCAACGGCAGAGTGTGACTGGAACTGGGATACCTTTAAGGCTGACATCGACGGTGCGGATGTGGAACTGACCATCACCAACAACGGCGGCACGGCGGATGTCGTTGCCGAGGTGACTTCCGCGGAGGGTACCACCTACAACCAGTCCTACAAGGGAATCGCAGTGGACGGCGATCTGTATTACTGCCTGACTGTTGACGGCTCTTTCATTGACATTCAGTAACATTCAAATACGTTTTGACAGGAGTCTGGCTTAAGCCAAATTCCAGCTAAGCGGAGCAAGATAAGTTTTTGTGATTAATAAAAGCACCCCGGGTTATGTAAGGTTTAATCCGGGGTGCTTCTCACAAATGGTTATTA
>CAMWTF010000015.1 GCA_947177105.1 uncultured Lachnospiraceae bacterium
GCATGGGAGGATCACTGCAGACCGTACCTGCCCAGGCCACCGTAATGATGTTGTAATGCCCCTCCCCGTCTGTCACGCTGACCATAACCACCGGCAGCGGGTACAGCATATTTCCCGGTTTCCACAATTCCTTTTCCATTGTTATCCTCTTCCCCGTATAGCCGGAGTCTGGTTCAGTCCAAGCTCCAGCCGTACATTCAATATTGTATTGTCCCAACAGAAAAATGAGGCTGTGAAAAACATATGCGTGTCATGCAAAGCAACGGTTTTACGGGTAATTCCATTGATTCACATTGTGCTTTGGAAACTTTTTTTCACAGTCTCAATTTCTGTCTTTAATAAAATCTATTATGCCATCACAATCTGTCAAATAACATGCAGGTAAGTCAGGATCTGGAAGATCAGAGATCCCAGCGATGCCACTAATGCCACGGCAGATATTGCCATAAGCGCCCTCATCTTGCCTGCTCCGGCCTTACTGAGATTCTCCAGATTTTCTGTCTGCTTGGCTGCTTCCTCCACCACCACCGCCTGTACATTGCGGTATACCTTAACATTTTCCTTATGTACATAATCATTGATGGTCTCATTCTGGCTGATGGCGCTGTCTCTGAGCAGCGTTTGGATACTATCATTGTCCGGCTGCATCTCCTTGATCTTGCTGATACAGACCGTCACCAGTTCATTAATGCCGTCTGTATTCACTTCCGCATGCTGCAGTTTCTCGAGTCCGGCGCTTACCACACGGTCAATCTTTTCGGATGCGGCAGCGGTCACCGCTCCTGCATGTTCCAGCTGCTCAAGCCCTGTGTTTACCACCTGCTCCATTCTCTCCGAAGCGGCCGCCGAGGCCACTCCTGCATGCTCCAGCTTGTCCACCAGTTCTGTGAGTTCTGTAGAAGCCTCCTGTACCTGTTCCATGCGGTTGATGGTCTGAAGCGCAGACTCTATCGCTCCCTCCAGACGCTCAAGCATCGATGCCGAGGCCACGCTGGCATGTTCCAGCCGATCCACCATTTCTGCGGATATCTCCTCTGCATGTTCCAACCTGCCCAAGGCCGCCACAATACTTGTACTGATATTCTGCAGCTCGTCCAGATATGCCTCGTATTGTTTTACCTGTCCTTGAACCTTATGCAATTCCTCTGCATCTGCCGCGCTATTTGCTTTAATCATCTCCTGCGCCGTCAGGCGCTGTGCCAGTTTGTCGATAAAAGTATCCATTAGTTTCCCTCCAAACATCTCAACGTCCATGATTTTTTCTATTTTATCATTGTTTTTACAACATTACAACTAAAAAAAGGACATAGTCGGACAGGAAATATTTGATAAATTCTATAATTATGCATAATGTATACTTTTTCACTCATCAGTATTTCCTTTTTGTAAGATTCACCAAACCTTTACACTGCGTTCATAGTTTGTTCATATTTAATCGGTATACTATTCTCAAGTCAAACGACTTACCAATACCGCATAATTGCTAATTTTTTCATAATAGCCCAGATGCCGCAAGGTGTCTGGGCACTCCTCATTTTAGAGGTTTGCTGAAAGCGGGCAGGGCATAAGTCATACAGCCTGAGTATTCTTAGCATGGCTTATGGCCAGAATCTCCTCATTCAGAGACAGCATACGAATATCCAGGTCTGATACCATCTTGGCGCACTCCACCAGTTCATTCTTGATATGTTCAGGAGCGTCCCCTTCAAATTTATAATGGATCTTATGCTCCAGGCTGGCCCAGAAATCCATGGCAACTGTGCGGATCTGGATCTCCACCTTGGTATCCACAATGCGATCTGACAAATACACAGGTACTGTCACAATCATGTGGTAACTTTTGTATCCGCTGGCCTTGGGATATGTGATATAATCTTTTATTGCAACCACCTGGATGTCCTTCTGCTGTCTGAGCATCTCCGCAATCCGGTATATGTCGGAGGTGAAGGAACAGATAATCCGGATTCCCGCAATATCGTTTATATGCTTCACCATATTGTCAATAGTAGACTCATAGTCATGGCGCTTCAGCTTCTTGACAATGCTCTCCGGCGTCTTGATCCTTGCCTTTATGTGCTCGATGGGATTGTACCGGTGTACGTGCTGAAACTCATCGTTCAGGATCTCTATCTTGGTCTCCACCTGCTTCAACGCCGCATTATAAATCAGATTAACCTCCTTCCAACTGTCGATTCCGTCGTCATTATCCACTCGTAGTTCCATATGTACTCCTTCTAGCTCTACAAAGCTGTTCTTACTGAGATCAGTATAACACAAAGTATTCCAAAAATGTATGTTTTTCACAAAATATTAATCCTTTTTTAATAATTGTTGGTGGTTTTTACAAATTTAAGCCCACTATTTATGTTTATGCTAAGATATCTCTATATATGCACAGAATAAAATATTTGTGTATTTGCCTTTCCTATGGTACAATGAGCAGGAGTTCTTCTAAATCGAATGTGCGCTGAAGCGCATGGAGGAAAAAAATAAGTATGTTTCGTCTATGGGCAAGAGAATTTAGAGATAATAAAATGCTTCGGGATACCGTGATTGCTGATGACAGCCAGGATACCCGCACCCATAAAATATTCCGGGCGCTGGATCAGATCTGTTATGAATTTGATTTGGGCAAACCCATCTGGCTGGAGGCCACTGTGGCGGAGTTCAAACGTCATAACAAGACCAGGTTCCGCCAAGACAATTTTATAGAAGAAATCCCCTTCGACTATCTGGAAATCCAAGTGATCGAAGAGGACTGAATTCATATTAGAAGTTAAAAAACTGCCATCAAATGCGATGACAGTTTCTTTTTTGCAAAAAAGTATTGACAATCGCAAACTCAGGGTATAGTATTTAACTACATTGTATATAGTTTTCAAAACTACATACAATAGATTTAAATATTTGGTTGCCCTATTTATAGCAAAAAAACCAGTTTCCGAGATAGCGGAGCATTTAATTGGAGGTGTTACTATGCAGATTACAATTAGAGAACCAGGCAGCGCCCTGACCCATTTTATAGGTATGATGATGGCCGTTTTTGCCGCCATGCCACTGCTGGTAAAGTCCGCCGTGTCCGGCGGCAGCACCACTCTGACTGCCATGACCATATTCATGGCCAGCATGATCCTGCTCTATGGCGCCAGCGCCACTTATCACAGTGTGAACCTGACTGGTTCCAGACTGAAGTTCTTCCGCAAGATTGACCACATGATGATCTTTGTGCTGATCGCCGGTTCCTATACCCCGGTATGCCTGATTGTGCTGGGCGGCACACTGGGCTATACCATGCTGGCTCTGGTCTGGAGCATCGCAATTGTAGGTATACTGATCAAGGCTCTCTGGATCACCTGTCCCAAATGGTTTTCCTCATTGCTCTATATAGCCATGGGCTGGGTGTGCGTTCTGGTGTTCGGCCAGCTGCTGGACACTCTGCCCACCGCCGCCTTCCTGTGGCTGCTGGCAGGGGGCATCATCTATACCATGGGCGGTGTGATCTATGCGCTGAAACTCCCCATCTTCAACGCTCACCACAAGTATTTCGGCTCCCATGAAATCTTCCACCTGTTTGTCATGGGCGGCAGCATCTGCCATTTTATCTTTATGTATGCGTATGTAGTGTGAGAAAGTATAACCGGGACCTATACATTTTCTACAGGTCCCGGTTTTGATCTCTCTGCCCCCTTCACCTTCTCTGTTTCCCTGTAGCGCTCCAACTCTTTCAGGGTGTCGGCAAGTTCATTCTGGATTTCTTTTAGTTCCGCTTCTGCCTTCTTCCGAAACTGCTCCAATTCCGCCTCTGCCTTCTTCCGAAACTGCTCCAGTTCTTCCCTGGCTTCCCGGGTCTTGCGCCTCTCCTCCTGGATATCCATATGCTCCATATTTTCAAACAAATAACCCATATTTCGCCCCTCCTTTAACTGAGACAGCATCTCACGGTTCTCTGCTCGAACCCGTTCCAATTCCGCCTCTGCCTTCTTCCGAAACTGCTCCAGTTCTTCCCTGGCTTCCCGGGTCTTGCGCCTCTCCTCCTGGATATCCATATGCTCCATATTTTCAAACAAATAACCCATATTTCGCCCCTCCTTTAACTGAGACAGCATCTCATGAGTCTCGTCACCCGACAGATTCACCTTACGGCAGAGCACGTATATTACATCCAAAACAATTTCCAGTACATGCTCCGGCGATTTGCTGACGACGCGGTTGACTGCTTCTGCTGGCATATCCAGCACCTTGTGCAAGTCCTCCGCCGTTTGGATCTTGTTCAGCAGCATAATCAATGACATCTCATCTGCCTTCTTGAGCAGTTCTTCACTGCTATAATCCCTGATGCCCACCAACTTGTATGAAAAGTTCGGTATATAATCCTCCAGCCCCTCCACCGTCAGCACCCTGTCCCGAAGCTGCATCCCTGCCGTCCATTTGTCGATTCCTTCATAATAGACAATCGGCAGAATCGGGGGATAGCGGAAAGCCTTGGCCTTGTTGGCCTCCACCCAGTCCCCGCGCTCCGTCTGGTAACGCCTGCTCCTGGCATAGTCCCGCCAAATGTTGCTGATATAATGCAGTAACTGCATAACCACATCATAGTCCACATTGCTCTTGTGTTCAATCAGCGATACCGCATAAAGTTCCTGTTCTTCACTGCCCGGTTTTCTCAGCCGGATACGCTTGATGGTATCTCCCTCAACCTTCGTACCCATAATGCTGGTAAAGCGTTCAGAGATATCTTCAATGTCCTCCGGCTGCACATTTTCCAACATCTTGCAGTTGCTGTAATCTCTAAGAAACTGTGCGCATAGCACATGGTTCTTGAATATCTCCTGATTGCTCACATCCCTGTAGTCCTGCGGCAGAACAGTATTCCCATTCCCGGCTCTGTCTGCCGCTTTTTTCATTGCGTCTTTCGCTCCCTGTTTTGGGATCATCTACACTTCCTCCTTGTCTTTATTGCAGGATGGAAGTCTCATATCCTTGTTGCGGGCACTTACATCTGGCCATCGCCTGTGAAAATGTAGCTTACCGCTGATAAAGCCTGTTCTGTACCGAACAGCGCAGCCATAAAATTACGCTACGCTCCACTCCTGCTTATAAAATTATAGTGAATAGGGTAATAAAAGCAGGATTCCTTAAGAGAACGTAGAAGTTCGTCAGATGCGCCGTCTGCGCCAAACAGGCCAAAGCCTTTGAAATCTTTTGCTTTCAAAGGTATAGTAACACGGATTGGAAGCATTGGCAAGACCTTTTTTGCATAAAGAAACCGCATCCCCTGAAAAACCAGAAGATGCGGAACTATAGAATATTTTATAAGGCAATTCTTTCCTTACTCCTCATATCCGTTAGGATTCTGGCTCTGCCATCTCCAGGAATCGGCGCACATCTCCAGGATGCCATACTGCGCCTCCCAGCCCAGTTCCTCCTTGGCCCTGGCGGCGTCCGAATAACAGGAGGCGATGTCCCCTGCCCGACGGTCTTTGATCACATAGGGGATCTTGACACCACTGGCCGTTTCAAAATTCTTTACCACGTCCAGTACGCTGTAGCCCGTGCCTGTTCCCAGATTGTAAATCTTCAGACCGGCTTTCTCCTCGATCTTCCTCAGAGCTTTCACATGGCCCACGGCCAGGTCCACCACATGGATATAATCCCTGACGCCGGTGCCGTCCGGCGTGTCATAGTCATTGCCATAGACACTGAGCTGCGGCAGCTTGCCCACCGCTACCTGGGTGATATAGGGCATCAAGTTGTTGGGGATACCGTTGGGATTCTCTCCGATGGTTCCGCTCTTGTGGGCGCCGATGGGGTTAAAATACCGCAGCAGAATCACGTTCCACTCGGAATCTGCCTTCTGTATATCCGTTAAGATCTGTTCCAGCATGGACTTGGTCCAGCCGTAGGGATTGGTACACTGCCCTTTGGGACACTCCTCGGTGATGGGAACGAAGGCCGGATCGCCGTACACTGTGGCGCTGGAAGAAAAGATAATATTTTTGACCCCATGCCGCCGCATCACATCCACCAACGTCAATGTGCCGGCGATGTTGTTCTCATAGTACTCCCAGGGCTTCTGAACAGACTCGCCCACGGCCTTGAGTCCCGCGAAATGAATCACCGCATCGGGCTTTTCCTCATCAAATATTTTTTCCAAAGCCGCTCTGTCCAGAATATCCGCCTTATAGAAGGGCACGGCCTTTCCCGTCAATTTCTCCACCCTTTCAAGAACCTTCTCGCTGGAATTGCTCAGATTGTCCAGTACCACGGCTTCATAGCCTGCATTCTGCAGCTCCACCACCGTGTGACTTCCGATATATCCGGCACCGCCTGTTACCAATATTTTCATACTTACCTCTTTCCTGCATAACCGGAGTTTGGCTTAAGCCAAACTCCTGCTGCGCTCGCGTTATTGCGTTAATACGTATTTGGATGTACAACATCCAAAAGGTCCTCTCGTATCATATTAAGGCTTTACAGTTCCACTCCGTTCTCCTGAAGCAGCGCTCTGGCGCTCTCCACGGAGTCAATGCCGGTCTTGTTCTTGATGGGGGCAAACTCCCTGTTTCTCTCCACCTCATAGGGCAGGCAGCTGTCCATCTGGTGGATCATATCCAGCACCAGACTCTCATACTTGTAGCCATTGGGTTCCTGGGGCTTTACCAGTTCTCCATTCTCATCCAGACAGGGAATCTTCTTTTCCACAATATGCAGAGGCAGATTGCCGTCCAACAGCTGCTCCAGAGCGGACACACGGAACAGGTAATTCAGGATTACTCCAAAATTGTAAGCCGGATTACCCTTTTCATCCTTGGCATCCATCAGTTCCTGTGTCAGGTCGTAGTACTCCACGATGGAAGGTCTGCCGTCCTCCAGGCACATCACTCCCACCTTTTCATCAGGAGCGTTCTTGCGCACCACCTTTGCGCCCACATCGCAATTTCTCTGAATGGTGGCCCCCACAAAGCAAGGATCCGCAATTCGCTGCAACACGTTGTCCACGGCGAACACGTTGATCCACTCGATACCCTCCTTTTTCACCAAGTCCAGCAGCCCCGCATTCTTCATGGAGATAAACCAGCCGCCGTTTCCGTTGGGGGATGTGGCCAGCCTGCCCTTTTCCTCCAAATAGATCTTGCCTTCATAGTCCGTGGCCGCCGCCATCTCCTGCTTGAAGAAATGCACGAACTCGGGATTGTACCCAAAGTACTCTTTCTCCTTCATAAACTGCATTGTAATATCATGGTTTTTCTCGCTGGTCATGACAAAGAGATGGAACCAACTGCCGCTCTGCCCCACCACATCCATCATGTTATTCACCAGACACTCAAAGATATATAATTCCCTGTTAATACCTACATTGTACATACATTTGGGATTGTCGGATCCCAGCCGGGTGCCCATGCCGCCTGCCAACAGCACTGCGCCCACTTTGCCGTCATGGATAGCTTCAAGCCCCGTGGATGTAAAGTTCTTCCGGTTGGCATTGATCTCATCCAGCTCCATGGCAGCCAGCGGGGTGATCTCACCCTTTTTTACCAGCTCCTCCCGGTGCTTGCAGGATTCCAAAACACTCATATCCGTCTCCGCAATCTGCGCAAGCAATGTCTCCTGACCCGCCGTGTCCAGCTCCTCGTAATACTTCAGTACATGCTCCTGACCATACTTGGCCAACTTCTGTTTTGCCTCTGCCAATGTCATGTTCTTTTCCTTCTTTCTATATTATTTTATTTCTTTGCTAAATACACCATAATATTGTGCGCTTCTGCGCACATTCTGTTCAAAAGAGCTAAACGCAATGCGTTTTGCTAAGTACACCTTAATATTGTGCGCTTCTGCGCACATTCTGCTACGAAGAGTTATATAGCGTTTACCTCATTATACCACTTTTTTCCATGGTGACAACCATTTCACAGGCAATATTCCACATCTTCCTTAAAGGAAGACGCTTTTCGCTCCCTGGCTCCTAACCAGCTTCAGATAGATACTCATTCCTGACAGGAACGCCAAAAGCGTCCCTGTCAGGCTAACCTCTGAAAGATGATCTACAGGGACAATCCCGCAAAGAAATCCCCTGATCCCAGCCGCTCCTGTCTGTAGCGCAGGAAGGCAGCCCGCAGCTGGGGCTGATCCTCCCGCATCTGGCCGATCATGGCCTCAATATTCTCCCTCGTCACACAGTCCAGCCGCAGGAACAAATGCACATATTCAGGATGAATCTCTCCATCTTCCAGCACCACCTGCCAGCTCTCCTCACTCCGGCAGCCCTTGGTATGGTTTTTCAGATATTCCTCCAGATACGCCCGCAGCCTGCCAGAAAGTTCTTCCTCACAGAGCAGCCGCAGCATGGCCAGCCGCACTTTTTTCTGCCTCTTGTTCCGCAAAAAAGCCTCCAGATCCGTGCTGCCGTAATCCTCCTCACCGCAGAGGACCTGTTTGGAATAGCCCTCCTGATCTGCCTCGCCCATCACCGCCTCCAGTCTGGCATCCCATTTTCGCAGCCACTCCTGGCTGCCCACCGCGGCAGGATCCAGCAAATAGTAAGCCTCCATCTGTATTACCCCTGCTGCCAGCAGCCGGCCTGTCTCCGGGGACCATGCCTCCCGCACCTGTCCCTCCCCACCGCAGTCATGACAAATGCCTGCCACACAATCCAGATGCCCGCAGTCCAAAAACAAGGCTTTCCCTATGTGCCTGCATCCGGCGGGCAGGGTGATTCGCTCTAAGTTGTCACAGTAGGCAAAGGCCCAGTCTCCTATGCTGCGCAGACTCACCGGCAGCTGTATCTCCCGCAAATTTTTCCTGCTGAGAAAGGCTTTCCGGTCGATGGCCGTCACCGGACAATTTTCAATCCGCTCCGGCACCTGGGCCATCCAACTGCGCCCCTGCCAACTTGTTATGCAGACACCTTCAGGGTCCATCCTATATTTCAGGCTGCAATCGCCTGCCACATACTCATATTCTTTCATGCCTTCCCTTTTCCCGCATATCCCGCGTTTGACTTCGGCCAATACCGGATTGTGATACTGCGACACCACATATTCGGAAACTCCCCTTTCGAGTTTACAAGCCCAATTCCGCAATCTGTCCCCGAATCTGGTTCTGCCGCTCCGAGAGCATCAGCTCCTGGCTGAAACGCTGGTAATCCGGACTGCCGAAGGCGGCGATAAACCCTGCCCCCGCACTGCTCACCGTCAGTTCCGTCACCAGGATCAGCATCTCATTGCCCTCCCCAAATGCCTCCTGGGCAAAGACAAAGAGATGGTGCAGTTCTTCCTGTACCCGCTGTGTCTCCCGCTCGACGGCAGATACCGCCGCCTCATACTGACTCCTTACCAGCGCAAACGCCCTTTCGCCATAGTAGTTCTCTCCGGACCAGACATCCCCCAGCCCCCCCTGTATAGACGCTTCTGTGCCTGTCACTCCCGTCACCACCGCTTTCCTGGCCTGCTCCAGAAACCGCAGCACTCTCTTATGTTTCCGGCGCTCTTCTTTGGATAAAGACCCGGCCCTGTCCTGGGCAAACATCTGGCTGCGCCTCTTCTCCTCCAGCTGCTCCATATAGGCCACTATATCTTTATCCTGGTCGTCTCCCGTGGCCATCTTCTTCACTGCCAGCAGCAACATGCGGGTGTCCGTGAGAAAAGCCGCCTGCTCCATAATCTCCTGCATATCCGCCAGCATTCGATCCAGCAGCATCCCCACCAGGGACAGCCTCTCATCAAAGGACGCCGCCTTGGCCCGGGCTATAGCCTGCACGGTGGGTCTGCCCTCCAGAATCTCCTGTATCCGATAATCCTTTTTGTATTTCCGGTATAAATCATAATATGCGGTAAATTCCTTTACAATCCGCTCATTACGGATATACTGGCCCACCAGAGTCTCGTCCACCGTCAGGCTCTCCTCCTCATAATGGTACAATATCTCCGACAAATCCTCCCAGCCTCTGGCTGTCACATAGCTGCGCCCCTTGGCCGTGATCTCCATATGATAAAAGTACTCCTTTTTCAAATCCAGAAAGTTCAGCACCGCGCTGTGCAGATGACGCTCCAGCGCATACTCCTTCCAGGTGCGCAAGTCCGCCTCCACCTCCATGACCTTCAGCCGATCCATGGTCACCACGTCAAATTCCCGCACGGACTTATTGTACTCCGGCGGATTGCCCGCAGTGATTATGACCCATCCCTCCGGCACCCGGTGTCTCCCGAAGATCTTATACTGCAGAAACTGCAGCATGGCCGGGGCCAAAGTCTCGGACACGCAGTTGATCTCATCCAGGAAAAGTATTCCCTCCCGAATGCCGCTCTCCTCCATGGTCTCATAGATGGCGGAGATGATCTCGCTCATGGTATACTCGGAGATATCATACTCCCTGCCGCCATAGGTCTTGTGAGCGATAAACGGCAGCCCCAGCGCCGACTGGCGGGTGTGGTGGGTCATGGAATAGGACACCAGCGCAATTCCCATCTCCTGGGCAACCTGCTCCATGATAGCCGTCTTGCCAATGCCCGGCGCCCCCAGCAGGAAGATGGGCCGCTGGCGCACCACCGGGATGCAGTACTCCCCAAATTCATCCTTTTTCAGATAAATGTTTATGGAGTTCTTGATATACTCCTTTGCTTGTCTGATGTTCATATTTTATCATTCCTCTTTTCACAGATCGCTTTCAATCACAACTTTCATGCTCCAGGGCGGCACGGGCTGGCGCATCTCATCCTCCTCCAAAAAGGCGAAGATCACATCGTAACCGGGCATCCGCTCCGGATAGATCCCATAGCCGTCAGTAAAATAGATCAGCCCCTTCAGATTCTCAAACTCCCCCTGCTTAAGCAGACTGTCCACATAGTCGAACACCGGCCTGAAATCCGTGGCCCCGAAGCCCTGCAGCCTGCCGTGGGCTAAAAATTCCTGGAAATCCTCGTCACAGGTTATCTTAGTATCGCTCTGCACCTCGTTGTCACACTGGACAATATGCACATTGATCCGGGTAAAAAAATTCTCCGAACCCTTCAGCAGAGAATAGGTCTTGTTTAAAAACTCCCTCACCACAGGTCCCCGGCAGGAAGCGGAGGTGTCCAGGGCGATGACGAACTCCTTGACCTTTCTGGCATCCTTATACTCCAGTGGCTCAATCAGAGGCATGTTGCCGTACTGCTCCAGTCCATAGGTATAATAGATATAGTCAAACTCCTCATCGTTGACCGTCAGATCCTCCCCCATGACAGTGAAACGCCTCAGGATAGCCCCGTAGTCATATCGGTCCCGGGTAGCCTCCGCCAGATTCTTCTCCAGGCTCTGGGTGTTGGTTCGGCCTTTCGTAAAGGATTTCAGATCCGCTTTCACCCGCTCGCTGATCTTTTTCCACTGCTCCGGGGTCATTTGGATCTCCTCCGTGGGCACCCAGCGCTCATGGTTATCCCGGTAAAACAACCGTGTCAACTCCTGCCGCTCTCTGGGCGTGATGGGATTATGTCGCATATATTTATAGATCCGCTCCGCCGTCAGCGCGCCCACATCCTCCCGCCAGACGCGCAGCTTACCCTCTGCCTCCGCGTCCGTATCCAGACTGGCTATGGGCAGGCCCATCTCCAGGATCACACTCTCCACTGCCATATCCGCAGCCAGATCCCACAACTCCCGCTCCACCTTGTCGTAGGCAAAGCTATGATAGAAAATGCAGTGCAGCAGCAGATGCAGTACACCGCGGGTCACCAGCCGGGGCTCCCGCTGATACAGCTGCAGCACATATTCCGGGTCATACCACACCGTGCTGCCATCCGTGGCCATACAGCCTATGGCCCCCTTGTCCTGCCACGTAAGCTGCAGCAGCGCCACGTCCAGAAAGCGCAGGGATACCAGAATATTGTCCCTGGCCAGGGACAACACCTGGCCCGCCAGTTTCCGGATCTTCTGTTGTCTGATTTCCGGCTCCTTCGCCGCCTGCCGCTCTTCCACTTCCTCGCCTCTCCTCACTCCGCCATCCGGCTATAATTAAGCTGTTATTAGTGTACTGGAAAAAAGAGAAAATAGCAATACCTACCAGATAAAGAAATCTTTATCCAGCAACCGCAAAATAGCCTCCGCAAAGAAATAGTCCCCATAGACTATGTGTACCTGCTGCCCCTCGCCTTGCTCATGATAGGCGACCTTGCCCATGGTGAGGATGCCGTCCTCCTCCTCATTCCAATTGCAGAAATTTTCCTCCATGGCCTTCAGGAGCCTGAGCGCGCTCTGCTCGTAAAGAGGCTTTTCAAACTCCGGCACGTGCTTTGCGATCTCCAGCAGCCCACAGGCAGCGCAGGCTCCCGCCGTGGAGTCATAGTATACCGGATCCGCCGGTGCCCGGAAATCACACAGCGGCAGAAATCCGGCCAGGGCAATGTTGGAGATAAAATAGTGGGCCACGCTCTTGGCGGCATCCAGATATCTTTGCTCCCCTGTGTGGGCATAGCTGATGGCAAAACCATAGACAGCCCACGCCTGCCCCCTGGACCAGGCCGAACCTTCGCTATAGCCCTGTCCCGCGGGCAGAGACTCCACCTCCCCTGTCTCCGGGTTCAGTATTGCGATATGGTTACAGGATCCGTCCGGCCGCAGAACCTTTTCCCTGGCCGTGTCCGCATGGCGCTTGGCGATGGCAGCGAAACGGGGGTCCTTGGTCTCCTCCGTGGCCCAGTACAGGAGGGATAAATTCATCAGGCAATCCACAATCATCCATCCGGCCTTATCATCGTTCCAGGCCCGGATATAATTGCCCAGTACATTGAAACGCCCTGCCAGCAGATTGGCCGCATGGATTCCTCTCACATAGGAACCGTGCTCCCCTGTGAGACGGTAGTCGGCCACCGCCGTGTGCATCCACATAAATCCCACATCATGATGCAGATTTTCATACTCCTCCAGGGAGCGATCCAGCCTCTCCTCCTGCCGCCGGGCCATCTGGCAATACAATTCCTTGCCCGTGGCGTGGTACAGCTGCCAGAGCAGTCCTCCCCAGAAACCATTGGTCCACCATGCGATGTCCTTCTCTCCCAGATCCTCCCGATATCTTCCATTTTCCGCAATATACGGGATCTTATCCCCCACGCGCCCACATTCCTTCTCGATCCTGGCCTCCAGCTTATGGAATACCTCCTGTGCCCATACCCGATCCGCCTCGTTTAAAAAGTTCTTCATGCTTTCTCCTTTCCGCATATCACAGAATTTTCCTGCGATACTGTCCTGTGGCATTGCTAAATGTATCATACAAAATTGACAGGAAGGATGCAATGTCCTATAATGCTATTGACTGACTTATTCTGCTTTTTCGAATCAGCATATCCCTGACTTTGTATACTGGCAGGAAATATGCAAAGCTCTAATTCAGAGGGAGGATCCAATGATACGGATTATGAACTGCGGGCACAATTCACGCCATCCCAGACCCTGCAATTTTGAATACAGACAGGGATTGCCCAATTATCTTATTCTGCTGATCAAGCAGGAAGGGTGGTACTATGCAGACGGAGAGCGGACCACGCTCAGACCCAATAACCTAATCTGCTTTTCCCCCGGCACTTATATCCATTACGGCTGCGACGCGCCCGGCTATAACGATGACTGGATCCACTTTACGGCAGACGCGGCGGAACAGGAGCTGCTGCTAAAACTGCAGCCCTATCTGCGACGATTGATTTACCCCCGGGATTTTCACAGACTATCCGAGTATGTCAGACTGATGACAGGCATTTACCACACGGTCTCCCCTTACCGCACCCCCATGCTGGATGCGTCCATGCATATATTTCTATATGCTCTGTTGGAGGAGGCAGAAAATCCCCAGGATGCCATGTTCCCCCAATACTACCGGGCCTTCTGTGAACTGCGCACCCAGATATACAATAGTCCGGCAACCACCCCTGCCATAGGGGAACTGGCGGACTCCCTGTGTTTAAGCCTGTCCTATTTCCAACATTTATATAAGAAGTTCTTCCACTGCTCCTGCGGACAGGACATCATCCGTGCGCGGCTGGAGCTGGCCAAATACCATTTGCAGAACAGCGAAATCAGCATCCGGGAGCTCTCCGCCTTCTGCGGCTACAACAATGAACTCCATTTTATGAGACAGTTTAAAAAATTTGTGGGAAAGACACCCTCCGAGTACCGGGAATCTCTATAAAAACAGAAAATATCAAGATAGTTTTCCGGAAGTGTGCTATCCTTAAGATACGACGTCGGAAAGGAATTATATTATGGATCATTTGGCTCTGTTGAACCTGGCTCTGTGCTATATGGAGGAAAATTTAAGTGAAAATATCACTGCCGAGGATGTGGCGAAGGCATGCTACTGTTCGCCCTCCAGCCTCCAAAAACTGTTTCGCAGGCTGGCCCACTACTCGGTAAAGGAGTATCTCATCAAGCGGCGCCTGACCCTGGCCGCCCGGGACCTGCTAAACCGCCCCCAGGACAGCATCCTGGACATTGCCCTGCGCTATTGTTACCAGAGCAATGAAGCCTTCACCAGGGCATTTGAAGCCATGTGGAACTGTAGTCCGTCTGCCTACCGCCAGGAGCGGTCCTTCGCAGACCTTTGCCCCCGACTGAACCCGTCGGAGTATGATTATGGAGATGAAGAGATGAGTCGTAGAAAAATGGTAGATATCAGTGAATTATATGACCTGTTTATGGAGCGGAAAAACTGCTGGTTTGTGTGCTGTGATATCCAGTCCCTGGTTCCCATCAATAAGATTGCCCGCAAGGCCGGAGACCTGGCCATCGCCGAGACTGCCCGCCGCATGGATCAGTGCAGCGGCCCGGAGGATTTGGTTTTCCGCATTGGGGGGGACGAGTTCGCCATGCTGACCGCCAGCCAGGACTGTGCCTATGCCCGGCAGATCGCGGACAAAATTCTGGCCATGAATGGGCAGACCTTTACCTATGAGGACAGGGAAATCCCTCTGCACCTCTATGCCGACACCGCCTGCTTTACCGAAAAAAATCTGCGCTACAGCGAGTTGTTCACCTCTCTGCACCAGACCATCGAGGGCAGCAAGAAATAACTGATCCGAACCCGCAAAAGGGGCCGGACACCATCAGCGTGTCCGGCCCTTTTCCATTGCTATGTATGGTTATTGCGCTTACTACTTGGATTTCTTTTTCAAGCCGGTCAGGTACTTGATCATCTTGTCAAGCTCTGCCTCTTTCTTGGGACCATCCTCTTCCAGTTCCATCATCCCTGCAAGTATGTCCATCTTGTCGATAATGGAATGGAAACTCCTGATATCCCCCAAAAACTTCTCTGTCAACACTTCTTTGGACCTCGGTGTAGCTCCGAAGGTTCTGCTCAGAACGTTGCCGCTGTGGGTCACACCCTGCACTTCCACCAGCTCTGCCGCCAGCATCTTGCGCAGCACAGCCTGCACAGTGCTCTGGGTCAGTTCTTCGCCGGAATTCACAATCTCCGTGGAGGTCAGCGCCCGCTCGTTCTCGTGCAAAATCTTCAATACTTCAAGTTCTCTGGGATTAAGTTTCATCTCTCCTTACCTCCTTTCGTAATATTTCTACGCCTATTATAATACTTTATTCAGATTTGCGCAATAGTTTTTGTTTGGTATAATATGCTAAATTTACCGCAGGATATAATTAAACACTTCCAGCCGGGTAAATCCCAGCCGTTTCAACTTCTCCTGGGATATGCGGATATGCTCCTTTGTATTGTAATCCGGTATGTGGGGAATGCGTATCTGCACCCGCTCCGAAGGCAAGGCGGCCGCCAGGCGCAGCAGATTTTCCTCCATGGGCGCCTGGGGCTGCCCGGTGTAGGATTCATACACTGCTCCGTCCATATCTTTGATATCCACAATAAACTCATCCACTACATCCAGCGCCTGCTCCAGGTTACGGGATGGCACATGCAGAGAAGTCTCCGCGGCCAGGTGCCATCCCGGGCCGCATACCTGTCTGAACGCAGCGATAAAAGGTGCATGGAGCAGCGACTCCCCACCCCCAAAGGTCACTCCGCCGCCGGTAGCCAGGAAATACAGATTGTCTATCTTTACCTTATCATATAGCTGCTCCGGCGTCAGACGCACACATTTGTCCAAAGTGGAAGGATCCCAGGCATGGGGATTGATGCAGTATCTGCACTGCAGGGGGCAGCCATAGGCCCCCACCAGCGTGGTCACCCCCTGCCCGTCTGTGACCAGCCGATGGCGCTCTATCGAGAAAACCGGGAGAGTGGGAGTCATTGCGCCGCCTCCCCCAAAGGCGGAATGCTCTCGTCACTGTATCCCGGTTCTTCCTCTGGCAGAGCGATATCTCCCTCCAATTCCGGCAGCGGCAGAGCTTCCCCCATCACCGTCTCCTCCTCCGGCAAAGCGATATCCCCCTCCAGTTCCGGCAACGGCAGAACTTCCCCCATCACCGCCTCCTCCTCCAGGAGCGGGATCGCCCCTGCCAGAGCTTCATCTACGC
>CAMWTF010000016.1 GCA_947177105.1 uncultured Lachnospiraceae bacterium
AATACCCGTGACTGGACTTTCACCAGTAAGATTAGTGCCATGCCCGGCACACAACGAAAAAAGCCACTCTTCAAAGATTTCTCTTAGAAAAGTGGCCCTTAATAAGCGCAATCTCTATTTTTCTTTCCTGCTGCTTGGTACTGCTTTTCTGCCGTAACCCGTATTATTCAGTGTTATCGGGTATTATAGGCTCGAAATCTGCTGTACTTTTTTTCTATCGAAGGCTCGAAAGCCTTGATTTTACTGCATTCCGTCCTTCAAAGACTTCATCGTCGGGAACAGCAGCACATCCCTGATCGCCGGACTGTCCGTCAGCAGCATCACCAGCCGGTCAATGCCGTAGCCGATACCGCCTGTGGGCGGCATACCTATCTCTAGGGCGTTCAGGAAGTCCTCGTCCGTGTGATTGGCTTCCTCGTCCCCGGCGGCGAAAGCCGCGTCCTGAGCTGCGAAGCGCTCTCGCTGGTCCAGGGGGTCATTTAACTCGGAATAGGCGTTGCACATCTCCCAGGTGTTGATGAACAACTCGAAACGCTCCACCTTCTCCGGATCCTCCGGCTTCTTTTTGGTCAGCGGGGAGATGGCCAAGGGATGGTCCATCACAAAGGTAGGCTGCACCAGATTCTTCTCGCAGTACTCTTCAAAGAACAGATTGATGATGTCCCCCTTGGTGTGGCGGGCCTCGAATTCAATATGGTGCTGATCCGCAAGGGCCTTGGCGGCCTCGTCGCCCTCTACTGCGTCAAAATCCACTCCCGCATACTTCTTGATGCATTCATTCATGGTGATGCGCTCAAAGGGCTTTCCAAAATCAATCTCCATACCATTGTAAGTGATGGTTGTGGTGCCGCACACGGTCTGAGCTAGATAGCGGAACATGCTCTCCGTCAGTTCCATCATGCCCTCATAGTCCGTATAAGCCTGGTACAGTTCCATCAGGGTAAATTCCGGGTTGTGGCGGGTGTCCACGCCCTCGTTGCGGAACACCCGTCCGATCTCATAGACACGCTCCAGGCCGCCCACGATCAGTCTCTTCAAATACAGCTCCAGAGAGATGCGCAGCTTTACATCCTCATCCAGGGCATTATAATGGGTCTCAAAGGGCCTGGCCGCAGCGCCGCCCGCATTGGACACCAGCATGGGGGTCTCCACCTCCATAAAGCCCCTGCCGTCCAGGAAATTGCGAATCTCCTTAATGATCCGGGAACGCTTGATAAAGGTGTTTTTCACCTCGGGATTCATGATCAGATCCGTGTACCTCTGACGGTAACGGATATCTGTATTGGTCAGTCCATGGTACTTCTCCGGCAGAATCTGCAGGCTCTTGGTCAGCAAAGTCACACAGAAGGCATGTACGGAGATTTCCCCCGTCTTGGTGGTGAACACTTCACCCTCGATGCCCACGATATCACCCACATCATACTTTTTGAAATCCGCATAGGCTTCCTCACCGATGCTGTCCCGGGCCACATAGCACTGGATATTGCCGGGCAGATCCTGGATATTGCAAAAAGAAGCCTTGCCCATGATGCGCTTGGACATCACACGCCCTGCGATACGCACGGTCTTACCCTCCAGTTCCCCATAGTGATCCTTGATCTCCGTGCTGTGGTGAGTTACGTCATATTTGGTGATCTGAAAGGGATCCTTTCCCGCCTCCTGCAAATTGGCCAGCTTTTCCCTTCTCACCTTCAAAAGCTGGCCGATATCCTGCTGCTGTTCCTGTTTTGCCTGATTGTTCTGTTCTGCCACTTGTCTGTCTCCTATTTTCTTATCCTGCTTAACAGTTAAAATTTCCGAGTAACCTGACTACATAACGCCAGCCATATACGTTTAACCCGTGCAATATGGTAAAATCTGGCGTTATGTAGTATAAGTCATCTTACCGATTAGTTACTTCTCTGAATCTCCAGTACCTTGTACGCAAATGTGCCTGCCTGAGTCTCCACCTCCACTGTGTCACCGATCTTTTTGCCCAGCAGCGCCTTGCCCACAGGGCTCTCGTTGGAAATCTTTCCCTTCAGACTGTTGGCCTCGGTGGAACCTACGATCTTATACTCCAATTCCTCACTGTACTCAATGTCCAGCAGTTTGACGCGGCACCCGATGCTGATCTTGTCCAGATCCACCTCTTCCTCAACCACTACCTCTGCATTCTTCAAGATCTTCTCCAGATCCTCAATGCGGGCCTCGATATCCCTCTGCTCATCCTTGGCCGCATCGTACTCGGCGTTCTCGGACAGATCTCCCTGCTCCCTGGCCTCCTTTATCTTCTGAGCCACTTCCTGACGTTTCACCACCTTCAGTTCGTGAAGCTCCTCCTCATACTTTTTCAGACCCTCATAGGTCAAAATGTTTTTCTTTTCCTGCATTTTACAATACCCTTCCTTCTTTTATATATTTATGGTAAACTCCCTGTCTTCCCGATTAGCAACCCGTATTATACTGAATTTTCCAAGTGGTGTCAAGTACCACTTTCTGTTCAGAAGAGCTAAACGCAGGGCGTTTTGCTCATTAGACCTTGATTCCGTGCGCTTCAGCGCACATTCTATTCAGAAGAGCTAAACGCGGGGCGTTTTGCTCATTAGACCACATCTCTCCACAAAGTCTTCAAAGACACATACCGCACCCCCAGCGGCCGATCCTCCAGCAGATGCCTCTTCTCCTCCATAGCCCCCATATCCCACCACATGCTGCCCGGCTTAAGCCCCGTCACCGGAACATCCGTCGCTTCGGTAAAATCCAGCACCAGACAGGGAACCCCATAGCTGCGCAGATACTGGCTCAGCCCTGGGTAGGACGGCGGTTTTCTCGCTGCCGCTTCTTTCGTCTCTCCATCTTCAGGCGTCTCCCGCCCCGCATCTTCCTGCTCCCCCAATATCCGCCACTGCGTCACCAGGCCATATTCCTCGTCGATCCACTCCTGAAGTTCCTCCATGCTCCGGGGCTCGTAATCCAGATAAAAATCAATGCCTCTGGCCCGGCGCGCCAACTTGGGCAGCCAGGCAGCCATGCCCGGATCATAGCCCAGCACCAGGATCTGTGTAAGCTGCCGCCACCCTTCCACATTGTCCAGCAGGGTCTGCAGCTGTTCAGGCCCGCCGTATTGGTCATACACCGGAACCCGCCAAACCCGCAGCCATTCTCCGGTCATCTGACGTCTTTGCAGATATCCCTGAAAGCTCCTGTCCCACACCTGGTAGTCCGGAAAAAATCTGTGCAGCTCCCGGAGACTTACCTTTCTCCCAACAGCGCCCGGCTCAATGGGGAACTCCCGCTCCAGCTCACGCTGCAGCGCAGCGGCTTCGTCATTCCCGTCGCGTCTGCTCTCCTCCACGCAGCGCTCCTTGATCTTGTCCCATATCACACCGCACACATGGGAGGGCTGTTCCCACGCCTCCAGATAAGCCTCCAGCAGCGTCACTCTGCTTAAACACATCTGCCCAAGCTGCAGGCGCTCCACTGCCACCGGCTCCCTGCTTTTCTTATTTCCCTTTTTTACCATGAGATATACCATATGTTCCATGCCATAATCTATGTGGTAATCTTCGAAAATATACATAGGAGAAGTGGCAGTCCAACGCTTTAAATGCCACTGTCGCTGGCAAAAATTTCCTCCAGCCCGGCCATCAGTTCCTCCATGGTCTCCATGGTGTTGATGGTCTGGCGGAAACGGGCTGAATGGGGATATCCCGCCGTGTACCAGGCCAGATGCTTGCGCATCTCCCGCACCGCCGTATATTCCCCTTTGTATTCCAGCTGCAACGCCGCGTGTCGCCGCACCAGCTCCTTCACCTCCCGGGGATCCGGCCTGGGAGGAATCTTCCCCGTTTCCAGATACTGTGCCACTTCCCGGAATATCCAGGGATTGCCCTGGGCTGCCCTGCCGATCATGACCCCGTCGCAGCCCGTGTGCTTCAGCAGCGCCTGCGCCGACCTGGCATCCGTCACATCACCGTTTCCGATCACTGGGATCTTCACCGCGTCCTTCACCGCTGCAATAATATCCCAGTCCGCCTTGCCGCTGTAGTACTGCTGCCTGGTGCGGCCATGCACCGCCACCGCCGCCGCGCCGCAGCCCTCCGCAATCCGGGCGATCTCCACCGCATTCACATGTTCCTCGTCAAAGCCCTTGCGAATTTTCACGGTCACAGGCTTTCGGATGGCTTTCACCAGCTTAGTCAGAATCTCCTCCGCCAGCTTCGGGTTCTTCATCAGAGCGGAACCTTCCCCGTTGTTTACTACCTTGGGCACCGGACAGCCCATATTTAAGTCCAGAATGGCAAAGGGTCTCTCCTCGATTCGCTTTGCCATCTCACTGATGATATCCGGGTCCGATCCGAAAAGCTGCAGGGACACCGGCATTTCCTTTGGATGGATTTCCAGCAGCTGCTCGGTATTTTTATTCTGATAATAGATAGCCTTGGCGCTGACCATCTCCATGCAGATCAGTCCCGCCCCCTGCTCTTTGCACAATATGCGAAATGGCAGGTCTGTCACACCTGCCATGGGAGCCAAGATTACATTGTTATTCAGGGTCACATCCCCTATCTGTAATGCGCTCATGCTTTTCCTCTGTTTTTCTCGTAAATAATCCGCAGGCCGTCCAGTGTCAGGTAGGGATCGTAGAAGTCAATGGCATCGGTCTCCCCCGCAATCAGTCTTCCCAGGCCGCCGGTGGCAACCACCTTCATATCCGGGATGCCGGTCTCTTCCTTCACCTTGTTGATAATGTATTCCGTCTGGCCGATCTGCCCATACACCAGCCCCGCCTGCATACTGCTGATGGTCTCCTGGGCCAGGATGGACTTGGGCTTTTTGATCTCTATATTGGGGAGCTTGGCCGTCTCCTTCCACAAAGCTTCCGAACTGATGCGGATGCCGGGAGCTGTGATACCCGCCGCAAAATGCCCCTGTCCTGTCACATAGTCGTAGGTGGTAGCCGTGTTGAAGTCTATAACCAGAACCGGTCCTCCATATCTCTCAAAAGCGGCCACTGCATCCACGATTCTGTCGGCGCCGATAGCCCTGGGATCCTCCGTGACGATCTTGATGCCCGTCTTGGTCCCCGGCCCCACGGTCAGCACCTGGTTGGTCACATAGCGGGTGATTCCCCCCATCAGGGAATGCATTACGTCCGGCACCACGCTGGCCACCGCCATGCCCTCAATGGCCTGGGCCTTGACCCCTCTGGCCGCCAGCATCTGTGTCATCATCACACCATATTCATCGGAAGTCCTAAGAGTCTTGGTGGTCATGCGGAAAGTGGCTTTCATCTCCCGTTCACCGTAAATGCCACAGGTTATGTTGGTGTTGCCCACATCTACTACTAAGATCATACTGCGCCTCCCATCTGCCCACCGCCGCAGGCATTATAATCCGTTTTTCGTACCGCTACTCTTCTAACATCTTTGACAAGTCCTCCTTGAGGACAAAAACCCTGTAATACAAACTTAATGATTCCAAAAGTTCCTGTCGCTTCCTGCGGATCTCAGACACCAGCAAGCCGCTGCTGATCTCGTCATAATAGATATCATCGTCATCCGCATTCGTCTCCAGAGATACGGAGCCGTCCGGTTCAAACACAACAGCGAACACGCCTCCCACCTCCTCGGTGAACAGCACACAGATGATATGCAATTCCTCCTGGATGGACTCCGGAATCCCTTTGAATGCCTGATTAAAATAATATTTCTGCTCATAGGCGTTGGCGCCGCAGAGCACCACCCGTTCCTGTTCCATTATTTTCCTTTCTCATGTATCCCCAAAACCGCGCGTCCCAATTTCCCGGATCATCATACCCGGCCATGCTACTGATTTAACGCAGACCATATCTCATTGCGCGCTATCTGCCACGCCATACACACTTACCTCATGCTCTCTATCTGCCGCGCCGTACATACTTGCCTCATTCTCTCTATCTGCCGCACCGTACATACTTGCCTCATTCTCACATAACACAGGCTTACCTGTGGTCCATGCCTGTGTCACACATATCCATAAATACCCCTGACCGACACTTCCCCGGCAAAAACATTCTGTAAGCCCCCTTCGATATCCTCCACCAGAAGCTCACCCCCGGCGTTGATCCCTCTGGCAGTGCCTTCCCACTCTCCCTTGGGATCCAGCACCCGCACCCGGCGATCCCTGTTCACCAACATCCCGTTATAGCTCTCCAGAAGCGGTGTCAGGTCTCCTGCCGCCACAAAGGCATCATAGTCCCGCTCAAAGGCTTCCATCACATATTGCAGCAGCGCCCCTTTGGAGACAGTCTGTCCATAAACCTCCTCCACGGATGTGGCGTGTTCCCGAATCCCCTCCGGAAAATCCTGGAAAGCCACATTGATCCCCACACCGCAGACCACATAGTGGATATATTCCCGTTCCACACTCATCTCGGTCAGAATGCCGCAGACCTTTTTGCCCTCCAGCAGCACGTCATTGGGCCATTTGATGCCCGACTCCATGCCGGTAAGCCTGTGAATGGCGCAGGCCACACTGTGGGCCATCACCAGCGTCAACATAGATGCCTGATCCGGCGCGAAACCGGGCCGCAGCAATATGGTAAAATAAATATTCGCCCCTGGCGGCGACTGCCAGCTTCTGCCCCGTCTGCCTCGTCCGGCGGTCTGCTCGTCCGCCACAAACAACGCGCCGTGGGGAGCATCCTCCTCCCCCGCCTGCTTGGCCAGCAGATTGGGGGAACCGGTAATCCGGTAAAAATGCAGTTCCGCTCCGGCCCAGACAGTGTGGATGCGGCTGCGCAGCTCATTCTCCCCGTAGACTTCCGCCTTCACCAGCTTGTAGCCCCGGTTCTGCACCGCCTCAATCTCATAGCCCTCTTTTTTCAGCTGCCCCACTGCCTTCCATACAGCCGAGCGGCTCACTCCAAAGCGTCTGCACAGTTCCTGTCCGGAAATGTAATCCTCGCTCTCCCGAAGCAATGCCAGTATCTCTGCCTTCATCTATCTCTCCAGCCCAAAGTTGCAGCCATCACGGCCTTGATGGTATGCATACGGTTCTCGGCTTCCTCAAACACCAGAGACTGCTCTGAGGCAAACACCTCGTCCGTCACCTCCATCTCGGTGATGCCGAACTTCTCCCCCACCTCTGCGCCAATTTTGGTTTTCAGATCGTGGAAGGCAGGCAGACAGTGCATAAAAATGGCCTGCGCCCCCGCATTCTCCATAACCTTTTTATTTACCTGATAATCCTTCAGATCCGCAATGCGCTCCGCCCAGATCTCGTCTGGCTCACCCATGGATACCCACACATCGGTGCAGACCACATCCGCCCCCTTCGTACCGGACTCCACGTCCTCGGTCAGCGTAACGCTGCCGCCGCTTATTGCCGCAAGCTCCTCACACTGCTTCACCAGTTCCCCCTCCGGGAAATACTTTGCGCTGGTGCAGGCCGTAAAGTGCATCCCCAGCTTAGCACACAGCACCATCAGGGAATTGCCCGTATTGTACCGGGCATCCCCCATATATGTGAGCTTGATCCCTTTCAGATACCCGAAATGTTCCCGGATAGTCAGAGCATCCGCCAGCATCTGCGTAGGGTGGAACTCGTTGGTCAGACCATTCCACACAGGCACCTTGGAATACTTGGCCAATTCCTCCACAATCTCCTGTCCATATCCTCTATATTCAATGCCCTCAAACATACCGGCCAAAACCCTTGCCGTATCCGCAATACTCTCCTTCTTGCCGATCTGCGACCCGCTGGGATCCAGATAAGTAGTCCCCATCCCCAGGTCATGAGCCGCCACCTCAAAGGCGCACCGGGTTCTGGTACTGGTCTTCTCAAAGATAAGGGCCACATTCTTCCCTTTCAATGTATCCACAGGCACACCCTGCTTCTTCTTCTCCTTAAGCTCCGCCGCCAGATCCAGCAGATACAAAATCTCCTCCGCACTGTAATCCAACAGTTTCAAAAAATCCCGTCCCTTTAAATCCATCTTTCCCTCTTTCCGCACATAAAGGCCCACATGCCCTTATCTCTCAAAATAAGTATTTAGTACTACTATACTGCATTTTCCGCCATTTTTCAAGAGGGGGAATTATGAGCGCCGTCTCTGATTTTTCTGAGGGAGCGGCAAGTGGAATGGTCATTTGTGGAACCTAAAAATCCTGTGATATTTCAAAGGAGCAGACCAATCCAGGTCTGCTCCCCCATCTCATACAGGAACAACATTCTCTTACGCCTGCGGCTTCTGGCTGGCCGTCTTGAACGCCGCCGCCATACTCGCAATGCCCTGCAGCTCCGACGGCAGCAGAATCGTAGTCGCCTGACCGTCCGCCACCTTCTCGAAAGCCTCCAGACTCTTGATCTTCAGCACAGCCTCGTCAGCCCCCGCTTCCTTCAACAGCCTGATACCTTCCGCGTTAGCCTGCTGCACCTTCAGAATCGCCTCCGCTTCACCTTCAGCCTCACGGATCATCTTCTCCTTCTGAGCCTCCGCGCGCAGAATCGCCGACTGCTTATCAGCCTCCGCACGCAGGATTGCGGACTCCTTGGCGCCCTCGGCCTCCAGAATCTTGGCCTTTTTCTCACCCTCTGCACGGGTGACAGCCTCACGCCTCTCACGCTCCGCCTTCATCTGCTTCTCCATGGCGTTCTGGATCTCCGCGGGAGGAATGATATTTTTAAGCTCCACACGGTTTACCTTGATGCCCCAGGGGTCTGTGGCGATATCCAGAGCCGCGCGCATCTTGGTATTGATGGTCTCACGGCTGGTCAGGGTCTGGTCCAACTCCAGGTCACCGATAATGTTACGCAGCGTGGTGGCCGTCAGATTCTCGATAGCCATCATAGGGTTCTCCACGCCATAGGTAAACAGCTTGGGATCCGTGATCTGATAAAACACCACCGTGTCGATCCTCATGGTTACATTGTCCTTGGTGATCACGGGCTGAGGCGGGAAATCAGCCACCTGCTCCTTCAGATTTACTCTTCTGGCCACCCGGTCCAGAAACGGCGTCTTTATATGAAAGCCTACCGACCAGGTTCCCTGATATGCGCCCAGGCGCTCCATCACATACGCCTGTGCCTGGGGCACGATCTTTACACAGGATACGAAAATACATAAAATCAATATTACTAACGTGATTAAAACATAAGCTAAAACTGGCATCTCCTCTTCCTCCTTCTGCCTACTTGGTTTCCGCCATAGCGGCGGTCTGTGCAGCGTTCTGTAACTGTTGCTCACGGGATATATCCCGGACAATCAACTTGACACCGTTGATGGCCACTACAACTACTACCGCTCCCACTGCAATTTTTACCTGATCCTCTGCGCTTCTGGCGCTCCATTCCTGACCGCCCACCGTCACCTGCCCTATGCCCTGCAGGTTGTCAATCTCACTGATCACGATGGCCTGACGTCCCACCATGCTCTCCACATTGGTCTTCACACGATCCTTGTTAAAATATTTGACAGCAATGGGCCTGGTAAAGAAAAGCAGCACCAGGGATACCACGATAAAGATTATGGCCTGCAACCAGATCGGCGCGCCTACCACTGCCGCGAAGATGGCAACTAAGGCTCCGCCCGCGAACCATATGGTCGTCAGGCCCATGGTGGCCGCTTCGATACCGATGCAGATAATCAGCAGAATCAACCAGAAAATAACCTCTTGCATACGCACTCTCCTTTACTGCTTTTTCCTCCCCATATCTTTGAGGTTACTAATAATATACTACACTCCCGCCCGCTTCGCAATCCCTTTATGTGGAAAAAATACTGCTCCGCGTCCATGAAAAAAGCACGATAGACGAATCCATCGTGCTTTTGACGCAGCATTTTTTAATAGAATACATGGTTGCCGATTACCAGGCCGTCTCGGCCGTTGTTTCGGCGGAAGTGAGTCAAATCACCCACATTGGATACGCCGGACAGCGCCTCCTGCGCCGCCAGAATACAACTCTCCTTGATCTTGCCGGACTCATACACCCTGTTTACCTTGCCGCTCTGTGCCGGTGTAAACTGGCCGGAGGCATAGATAACGCCATGGATGGTGTTGGGGTATGCGCCGCTCCTTACACGGTTCATGACCACCGCGCCCACTGCCAGCTGGCCCTCATAGCTTTCGCCGCCGGCCTCGCACTGAATCAGCGCCGCCAACAGCAGCGTGGTATCCGCATCAGTGGTATATTCGCCGTAATTCTTGTGGCGCTTTGCCTCCTTCTCGGCCTCTTCCCGCTCCTTGATGGCTTCCATGGTCTCACCATAGTCTATCTTGAAATCAATGGTGATATACTCGGAGGACACATAGCCGTCCTCCCCCTCAAAATTGATACAGGTCCATCCTTCCTCATCGGTGTTCATGACCTCCACTATCTCATCCTTGGCCAGAACTCCGTAGACGCCCGCATCCTTATCGGGCTCTGTACGAACCTTCAGCTTCTCCGCATCGACGGTTGCCGTGGTGATACCCACGTCCGCAGCCAACTCCTTGGCCTCCTCGTCGAACAGCAGATACTCGTCCTTGGCCCACCCGATCAGGTCGCCGGACTGGAGCTTTGTCCAGCCGTCTGCCCGCTCCAGAATGGTGCCTCCGCAGTCCTTGTATATCATTCCTACCTTTTCCGCATCCTCGCTGGCATCCGCCCTGACATTCAGGGCGCTCTTCACATTGGCCATCACCAATGTGCATTGTTCCTCTTCCTGCGCCGCTTTCAGGTCGAGGCTTTTCTGAGTGGTGCTGATCAACTCCTCCGCATTCCCTGTGTCGGAATCCAGCAGAGCCGCCATGCCACCGCTCAGTGAATTCAGGTAATCTGAATTGCCGCCAGCTTCTACGGTCATGCCTGCATTGCCCGCCAGCGCGCCAATCAGCAGCGCTCCGGCCAGGACGGCAGACAGCCTTTTGCCTTTTGCCATTTCCTTTACCTCCAACAAATTTTGTAATAATATTTCCCGTTTCTTAACTAAATTATTACAATATTGTTAACTTTGTTACAAGGCAAATATAGCAGAATCTGACGGTTTTGTCAACCCCCCATTCACAGACCGCCCAATTCCGGCATAATCGGTACTTATTATAAGCTTCTGGATTTCTCTATGCAAGCCTCCATGGCGTCCATCACCGCCGCCCGCAGGCCCTTTTCTTCCAGCACTTTCACAGCCTGGATCGTAGTGCCGCCGGGGGAGCAGACCATGTCTTTCAATTCACCGGGGTGTCTGCCGGTCTCCAGCATCAGTTTCGCGCTGCCCAGAACGGCCTGGGCGGCAAAGGTATAGGCTTGCCTCCGAGCCATGCCCGCCGCCACCGCCGCGTCGGCCATGGCCTCCAGAAACAGGAACACATAAGCAGGAGAACTGCCGCTGACGCCCACCACCGCGTCCATCAGGCGCTCCGGCACCGTCTCTGCCACGCCGAAGCTGCGCAGCAGCGACAGAACTTCCTCCATCTCCTCCGGGCTCACCAGGTCGCCCGCACACACACCGGTACAGCCCTCCAGCACCAGCGCAGGAGTGTTGGGCATACAGCGCACGATCTTTCTCTCACCGCCAAACAGCCCGGCAATCTCCTGCAGAGTCTTACCCGCCGCAATGCTCACGATCAGGGTCCGGGGATCCACGGTGTCGCGAATCTCCCCGATCACCTCCGGGAAGAACTGGGGCTTTACCGCCAGAAACAGAATGTCCGCCTGCTCCGCTGTCTCCACATTAGACGAATAGGTTGTGATACCATACTGCTCCGCCACCCGCCTGCAGGTGGCCGCTGTGCGGGCGGAACCGATGATGTTCTCCGGGCGGGCCGCCCCCTTTTGCAGCATGCCGCCAATCATTGCCGTTGCCATATTGCCCAGACCGATAAAACCAATCTTTTTGCTTGTCTCCATATTCAATCTCGTCCTTTCTATTTTAAGTTCCGCATATTCCCGCAAAGCACACAATTCCAGTGATGAACATCAGGCCGCTTTTTGCTGTCCTGATGTCCATCACCGCGCTTATTGCTGTTTTGATGTCCTATGAGTTCCGCTGCCTGTGGGCCTCGTAGATCAATAGCGAGGCGGCTATGGCCGCGTTCAGTGATTCCACCTGCCCTTCCATGGGGATCTTCAGGCAGCAGTCCGCCAGATCCGCCGTCTCCCTGCGCAGCCCGTTTCCCTCATTGCCGATCAGGAAGGCCGTGCCCTCCGCAAAGGAAAAACCGCTGTAATAATCCTGTCCCTGCAAATGGGCCGCATAGACTCGAATACCCTTTTCCCCCAATATCCTGATTGTTCCTTCCATATCCTCCACATAGAGAAACGGCACCCGATAGATGGATCCCATGGTGGATCTGATAGTTTTGGGATTATAAATATCAACTGTTTTTTTTGACATGATAACGCCTGTTATCCCTGCTCCCTCCCCTGTCCGAAGGATGGTTCCCAGATTTCCCGGATCCTGCAGATCCTCCAGCAGCACCAGCAGCGGCTTGTCCTTCTGCAAAAGCTGTTGCAATTCATGGGACGGCCTGCGCAGTACTGTCAGAATCCCCTGAGGTGTCCGGGTGTCGGACATGCGTTCAAAAACTTCCTCCGTAACCATCTCGTACCCGGTTTTTCTCAGCTTTTCTTCTATATAAAGGAAAGCCTTCTCCCGGCGGCTTTTCAGATTCTGCAGCAGCCCCTCTGTCAGGTATACCTCCCTGATCATACCCTCCGGCGCCTCCTCATACATCTTCAGACCCTCTGCCAGAAATATGCCATCCTGCCTGCGCGCTTTCGCCTTGGTCTGCCATTGCACGATCTGCTTTACCCTCTGGTTGGATGTACTTGTAATCATTGTATTTTCTCCTGTATCCCCTATTTCATATGCGCCTGATATCCATACAGAAACCGCCCGCCTCATTCATGGTTCCTATGAATAAAACAGCTGCTATACGAGCCTGTGCGGCGGTATAACAGCTGTGTGCCGTCTATATGCTTATAAAAGCTTAGAGATTTCATACTGATAGGGATCAATGCCCTTCTGCATGTTCAGGGCCTCCTCAATATCGAAGTCCACAAACTCGCCGTGCCGATAACCCACGACTCTGTTGGTCTTGCCCTGCAGCAGGATGTCCACCGCATAGGCGCCCATGATGGAGGCATAAAAGCGATCCTTGCAGGTGGGATTCCCTCCCCGCTGCATGTAACCCAGCACTGTTGCACGGGTCTCAATGCCAGTAGCGGCCTCAATACGCCTTGCCATGGAGGTCGAGTGCCCGATACCCTCCGCATTAATGATCAGATGATGGATTTTTCCCTTCTTACGGCTGGCAATGATATTGTTAATGATGGCCTGCTCATTGTAGTCGTATTTTTCGGGAAGCAGAATATCCTCGGCGCCGTTGGCAATGCCGCACCACAGAGCGATGTAACCCGCATTGCGGCCCATTACCTCGATGATGCTGCAACGCTCATGGGAGGAGGAAGTGTCCTTAACCTTGTCGATGGCCTGCATGGCGGTGTTGATGGCCGTGTCAAATCCGATGGTATAATCCGTACAGGAGATGTCCAGATCAATGGTGCCGGGCAGACCCACGGTGTTGATGCCCAGCCGGGCCAGCTTCTGCGCCCCCCTGTAGGAACCGTCGCCGCCGATGACCACGATGCCGTCTATGCCATGCTTTCTGCAGATCTCCGCACCCTTCTGCTGCCCCTCCGGGGTCTTGAACTCCATGCAGCGGGCAGTGCCCAGTATGGTGCCGCCTCTCTGGATGATATCCGACACGTCCTTGGCCTGCATATCTATGATCTCTTCGTTCAACAGGCCATTGTAGCCCTTCTTGATTCCCTTAACATTAAGGCCCCTCGCAATCGCTGTACGCACCACTGCACGAATGGCCGCATTCATTCCGGGGGCATCTCCGCCGCTGGTCAATACGCCAATTGTCTTCAATTCTTTCTCCATGATGCTTTCTCCTCCTAATTATAGTTCCGCAACCTCGCTCGTCAATCATCTTATTCTAATTCATTTCTTTTCGGTTTTCAATAGGTTTCGTTACAATTTTAACATTTTCTTCCCCAAAAATAGCGCTCAGCCGCTGCTTTAACTTCTGGTCCGCATGTACGCTGCGGTTATCCGGCAGAATTTTCACGGATTTGGGATCCCTGATATAAATCACCAAATGATCCTGGCCGTCCGAATCCGCAGTGGCCTCCAGAAGCTGCTGCTCCGCCTGCTGATACGCCTCCACTGTGGGGAACTGTATCCAGATGCCGCCGGGCACACTGCTGATGCCGGATCTGTTTTTTTCCTGCTGCAAATCCCCTTGCCCGGATTCCTTGCGCTGAGACTGCTCCCGGCTGCCGCCGCTCTGCGTTCCATAGCCGCCTGAAAACGCGCGTCCTCCCCGCCTGGGGAACAGCTCCCCTCCCTTGGCGGCCTCCTCGAAGCTGGCAATCTGCTCGCAGATCAGCTTGGCGTCCTTGTCCTCCTCCACGGAGATCCGTCCCCTGACAAAGAGCTTGGCATCCTCTGTCAGCAGGGAAGAATACTGCTCGTAATCCTTGGGAAAAACCACCACCTCCACGCTGCCCACCAGATCCTCTAAGCTGATAAAGGCCATGACCTGGTTGTTCCGGGTATATTTGATGGTCTTCTCAGCGACCATACCGCCGATCACCGCCGGGGCCCTGTCCGGCACCGCCACCTGTCCCGTCTCCTCATCTAGGGCAAAATCGCTGCTCCGCCAGGTGGCGTACTTCTGCAGTATGTCCTGGTACTCCTCCAGGGGGTGGCCGCTGACATAGATGCCCAGCACTTCCTTTTCAAAGGCAAACATCATCTCCTTGGGATACTCGCCCACATCCGGCATGCGGATGTCGTATTCTTCCTTATCCTCTTCTGAGGCAATGTCAAAGAGAGTTATCTGTCCCGCCAGATTGTTCTTTTTGTCTTTTACGATGTGGTCCAGAATCTGCACATAGACGCTCATGCATTGTTTCCGGGTTCCCCCCAGGCTGTCCATGGCCCCTGCCTTGATAAAGTTCTCGATGGCCCGCTTGTTCACATCCTTATCCGCCACTCTGGTGATGAAATCTTTCAGGTTGGTGTAGGGGCCCCGCAGCCGTCTCTCCTCCACAATGGCTTCAATGATCGGCCGCCCTACGCTCTTGATGGCCGTCAGGGCATAGCGGATGTTGCCCCCATCCACGGAAAATCCTGCCTCCCCCTGGTTGATATCCGGGGGCAGGATCTTGATCCCCATGCTCCGGCTGGCCAGAATATACTCGGACACTTTCTTGGGATTATCAATAACCGATGTCAGCAGCGCTGCCATGAACTCCACGGGGTAGTAGTATTTCAGCCAAGCCGTCTGCAGGGTCACCACCGCATAGCAGGCCGCATGGGATTTGTTGAAGGCGTAGTTGGCAAAATCCATCATCTCGTCAAAGATTTTATTGGCGGTCTTTTCGTCTATGCCTTTGGACAGGCAGCCGGGTACTCCCTCCTGGGCGTTTCCATGGACAAAATTCTCCCGCTCCTTTTCCATGACAGAATGCTTTTTCTTACTCATGGCCCGGCGCACCAGGTCGCTGCGCCCCATGGTGTAGCCTCCCAGGTCCCGCACGATCTGCATAACCTGCTCCTGGTAGACCATACAGCCGTAGGTATTCTTTAAGATCGGCTCCAGCGCAGGGCAGGCATAGCTGGTTTCACCGCCGCTGTTTTTGCCCTTGATATACTTGGGAATGAAGTCCATGGGACCGGGGCGGTACAGGGAAATTCCTGCCACGATATCCTCAAAATTCTGGGGGCGCAGTTCTTTCATAAAGCTCTTCATACCGCCGCTCTCCAGCTGGAAAACGCCCTCCGTCCGGCCCGTGCCGATATAGGAAAGCACCTTGGGATCGTTAAAGTCGATATGGTCCATATCCAGCCTGATCCCTCTGGTCTGCTCCACAAAGTTCACCGCATCCCGGATTACGGTCAGGTTCCGCAGCCCCAGGAAATCCATCTTCAGAAGCCCCAGTTCCTCCAGGGGATCTTTGGTGTACTGGGTGGTGATGGAGCCGTCGCCGCCCCGGGACAGAGGCACAAACTCGTCCGCCGCCTCAGGGCAGATCACCACCCCGGCGGCATGCATACCGGTATTGCGGGGCAGCCCCTCCAGACGCCTGCACATGTCGATCAGCTTATGCACCTGCTCCTCCTCCCGGTACAGTCTGCCCAGGTCCGGGCTTTTCTCCAGCGCCTGTTCCAACGTAATATTCGGCTCCCCCGGCACCAGCTTGGCAATGCCGTCCACATAGGCGTAGGGCAGAGCCATAACCCGGCCCACGTCCCGGATCACACCCTTGGCGCCCAGAGTGCCAAAGGTCACGATCTGCACCACTTTTTCCGGTCCGTATTTCCGGCTCACATAATCTATGACAT
>CAMWTF010000017.1 GCA_947177105.1 uncultured Lachnospiraceae bacterium
GAAATATGCCATCACCAGCACCAGAAGAGTTACACCCACAAACAACCCCATCTCAATACTCCCGTCTGTATAACAACTTTTTGCATCTATTGTAAAATCCCGACCATACCGGGCTTTCCGCCATCTTTGTCCGCAGGGGAGCCAGCGTGGCCAGCAAGATCAGTCTGTATTTCAGCCTCTGCCCCCTGCCCATGTACAGCGCCGTGATCTCCCGGTGCTCCCGGGCAGAGCGCCTTCGGTTTTCCGGGGTCTCCGAAAAACCGCCTCCCTCATAGAAAGCCAGGGTCACGGGAATATAGCTGGGCCGGGCATCCCTTCGGAAATAGCACCACAGGAAATGCTCATAATCCGCCCGCACCCGGTAGCCGGGCTCATAGCCCCGCTCCTCAAACAGGCTGTGATGGTAGATACATGCCTGGTGACAGGGAACATTGCGATAGCAGGCGAAATCGTCCATATGAGGGTTGGAGGCCACCACCTGTCCCCGCAGAGCATCATAGATATCGCCGTAAAAGATTCTGGAGCAAGGCTCCCGGCCTGCACTTCTGCTGATTTCTTCCGCCGCCCGGGCCAGCGCCTGATCCGAGGCAAAGGAATCCCCGCAGTTCAAAAAGTACAGGTACTCTCCCGCAGCCGCCTGGGTGGCCTGGTTCATGCCCTCATAGATGCCTGTGTCCGGCTGTTCCACAATCCGCACCCAATCCCGGCGTCCCTTTCTGTCCAGATAAGCCCGCAGCGCATCCAGGGATCCGTCCCCGGAACCGCCGTCCTTGACAATCACCTCATAATCCGTATAGCTTTGTCTTACCACACTCTCCATGGTCTCCACCAGCTTGCCGCCTGGGTTCAGAGATACCATGAGAATACTGAACATGGGTGTTCTCATGCGCTTACCTCTTCCTTACTTTTCTGCCTCCGTAATGCCCCGGCGCATTATCCCATAGGCTTTTTGCCAGGGGATTTCCCGGCACATAACCCCTCTGTGGGACATCAGGAAACGCAGGGCCATGGGTCTGGCCAGATGGCCGTACAGATAATGGTACAAAACCCCTCTGTCATAGAAAAACTTTTCATTATATCCGGTGAACCAGGTTGATTCCCGCTCCCTCTCATGGCCGATGGTCACCGGCACTTTGTACGCCTTAAGTCCGGCTTTCAGGCAGTCCCGTATAAACAGGCTGTCCTCTCCGGCGCTGTACTTCGCGCCGCCCCCAAAGAGCAGGGAAAAGGTGATATTCTTCTGATGCACCCGCCGGGTGCGAACCGCCAGGCTATAGGTCGGATAACGTCCGCTGTTGTACCAACGCACTCTGCCAATACCCTCGTTGTGGTAGGTCTCCCGGCCCGGCATGGCCCGCACATTGAAAAACAGCAGATCCGCCTGGGGATGCTCCTCGAAGGCCGCGAGCACCTTCTGCTCATAGCCCGGCTCGTAGATGATATCCTCATCCGAAAACAGGCTGATGTCCGCGTCGGCGCGCAGCAAGCTGTGGTTGCGGCTTAGGCCCACACCCCGCTCCGCCATATGGAAACACCGTATGTCATGCTCCTTCCACCGCAGTTCCTCGTAGGCATACCGCTCCCCCTGGCTGACAATGACGGCATCGCTGTCAATCCCCATCTCTTCCGCCAGCGCAAGGGGTTCCCTATTCATCGCCGCCACCAATAATTGCAGAGTCATGATTTCCTCTTCCCCCATAGATAATGTCGGTTCAACCCTTCATCCGCCCCGGTCAGAACCATGGCGTCCACATTTACCCCCAGCTGCCCCAGTTGACGCAGAATTTCCTCTATCGCTTTGCCTCTGTCAAAATTTGCCTGTACTGCCAGCAGAATGCCCTCCTGGTCCCGCAAAGTTTCCCCTGTCTCCGGGGCCTGACACAGGCTGGGAACCGCTCTGTATTCTTGCGGGCATTTCCGCTCCCCGGCTGCTTCTTTCCCGGATGCAGCGTCTTTCTCTTCCAACTTTTCCAGCAATTTCACCACACTGGCCACGTCCAGTTTCCCGTTTACCGCCTTGACGCCGATCTTTTTTTTTTCCCGAAACAGGTTATGCAGCTGAGCCGCCAATTCTCCGGAAGGCTTTCCCTCTCGGCTCACATACCCTGCCACAGGCACCCCGTAACGTCTGGCCAATGTTCCGGGCACATGTATCCTCTCATCCAATATCTCATGGAACCCCAGTCCGAACAGCGCAAAGAAGGCGCCCAGCGCCGCCCCCAGTATACATGCCCGCAGAGTGCGCAGGTCCGGCATAGCCAGCCGGGGCTGTCCCCTGTCCAGAAGGCTTACGTCCTGAAGTTCTTTCTGCCGTTGCCCTATGGCTGTTATGGCCAGCCCTGCCACCCTGTCAATCTCCCGCACCTTTTCCGCGTCCTCGTTGGTGGTATGGATATAGCAGATCCGCAGATCCGATATCAGTTCCGCCTCAAAGCTGGCAGTCAGCTCCTCCTCTGTCATGGGAACCGACAGTTCCTCAAGCATCTTTGCCACTATGTCCTCGCCTTTTAACAGATCATTCCAGGTGTAAGACGCAAAATAGGAGTAAGTCTGCTGGTCGCTGGGATCAACGGCATACTCCAGATAATATTTGCTGTCCATGGTATAGGGGATCACCCCGCCAAGGGTTACGTTTTTAACATAGTATATGCCGCCCACCAGCGCCAGTCCCGCCAGGGCGCCCGCCAGAATCACCCACAGCCGCCGGATACACAGCAGCCAAAAAAGCCTCATATCAAAGGGTTCCTTCCCGTAGTCACACTGCCACATATGCCGCCTCCCTACTTTTCCTCATTCCTCATGGATTCCTTCAGCGCCGTGATCTGCTCACTCTCCACTCCCTCCGTGCTGTCCGGCCAGAAAAGCACCTTCAAAGTCAGCAGCATCAGCTGGAGATCCAGCCATGTAGAGTAATTTTCGATGTAAGTCAGATCCAGTTTCAGCTTGTCATAGGGTGTGGTATTGTATTTGCCATAGACCTGGGCATATCCGGCCAGTCCCGCCTTCACCTTCATGCGGTAGGCAAACTCCGGCATCATCTCCATGTACTGGGCAATGATCTCCGGCCGCTCCGGCCGGGGGCCGATAAAGGACATGTCCCCTCTGATAATGTTGATCAACTGGGGCAGTTCATCGATCCTTACCTTCCTGATAAACTTGCCGATGGGGGTTATGCGGTCATCGTTCTTTTGGGCCAGCCTGGCCACCCCGTCTCTCTCCGCGTCCACCCTCATGCTGCGGAACTTCAGAATATTAAACTGACGCTGATCCAAGGTGCAGCGCACCTGCTTGTACAGCACCGGCCCCCCGTCATAGAGCCTGATGGCAAAAGCCGTGATCAGCATAATGGGCGAAGTGATCACAAACAGCAATATGGCAAACACCAGGTCGATCAGACGCTTTATAAAGCGTTGCTCCACCGTCAGAGAGTATTCCCTGGTCAGCAGAATGGGTGTATCAAAAAGATGCAGCTCTTCCGTCCCGCGGATGATAACATCGGTGATCTTGGGCATCATATACACCCGGATAGACCGGGCATAGCAGTATTTTATCAGGGAGTTCCGCTCCTGGGTTGGAATGTCCCATATCACCACGGCCTGAAACTCCTTTTGCTCATATCCCTGGGTGATCACCTGGCACACTTTCTCCCATCCCTCCGACACATGGATGTATTTCACTATATTGTACTTATCTTTCCGATCTTTAAATTTGCTCACGATGCTCTCAATGGGCCTGTCCCCATGAACCAGCAGCATCTTCCGGGGCGGAAAGATGGATTTATATATCCAATAGGCAATGTTGTTCCACACAACAATAATCACCAGCTGTATAACCATCATATAGAAAAAGCAATGGGGCACAAAAAACTCCTTTGCCATGATGGACAGCTGGGCATACAACAGCACCTCCGCCGCCAGGCTGGCAAACGCCTGAGAGAAGATCACCTCCCCGTTTTTCAGGTAGCCGATCCGCATACCGCCATACATATGGGAAAAGAAAAACAGCATAACCACATAAAAAGCGATCTGCAGGGCATCCGCCCTCCAGTAATACGGTACGCCGGTGCTGGCGGTGATGCTGGGGCTGAAATTGGTCTTCCAGTAGTAGACGAAGACCAGCGTCTCCAGCGCCAGGCATACCCCGGACAGAGCCAGCAATATGATTCTCTTAGATGTTTCCAGTTTTCGCATTCCTGTGTCCTTCTTATATATAGTTCCGCATCTGCCCCCCTGACACCAACTCTGGGCGCCAGGTGGGCAAATGCTGTTTTAGAGTTCCGCAACCGCCCTCCCGGCACCTTCACGGGCAGAGCAATTTTCAGCCGCTCTGGCGTCTGTAAATTCTCTGGGCGCCGAGAGGGCATTTGCTGATTTGCTAAAAATTTATTATAGCATATATGTGTCAGGCCGTCCAGTGTGCTAGATTCTCCTCATCACCGCCCGCCAGGCCCAGAAGCAAAAGTTATATATGCTATAGGGGACGGACAGCTTCTCCGCCCTCCGGTACAGGTTCCAGATCCTGCGGATGGCCTCCAGCTTGTTGGAGGAGAGGGACTGCTGGGGTCTGCGGTACAGCACCAGATTCCGGTCCAGCCCATAGGCTACATGCCCCTCCCGCAGCACTTTCCACCACAGCGCTGTGTCCTCACTCTTGATATCCGGCATCTCCAGCTTTTCCTTAGGGATCCGGCAGGTGTCAAACATCACTGTGGAAGTGAAAATCGTAGTATTTTTCAGAGCCTCCTTATAGGTCAGCCGAACCGGCACATGTACTATCTTGCCGGTGCCCACGCCCTGCTCGTCCGCAAACTCATATCCTGTGAACACGAAGGCCGCCTGCTTTTCCCGCATATATTGCAGCTGCTTTTCCAGCTTCTCGGGCATCCACAGATCATCTGCATCCACATAGGCGATATACCGGCCGACAGCCTCCCGCAGGCCCATATTCCTGGCCTGGGCCGCTCCTTTGTTCTCCTCCCTGACAAGAAGCCTCAGACGCTTTTCTCCCCTGGACTCTCTATACTCTTGGATCACCTGGGCCGAGGCATCTCCGCCGCCGTCCACCACCAGAAGCATCTCCCAGTCCTCATAGGTCTGGGCCGCTACATGTTCTATGGTCTCCACAATATATTTTTCCGCATTGTACACCGGTACAATGATACTGACTGTCTCGTTCATGCCAACTCCCACCTGCCCGCCGAAGCGGGCGCTATCCCCCGTTTTGCCGCCATGAGTCAACTTAAAGCAAAGCATGCGCTTGCCTACTATAGATATTACTCACATCTCCATACCGTGTATCCTGCCACTTCTCCAAGCATCTGTACACGCAGACCGTATTCCGCCTGCAGCTGTACACAGGCCAGAGTAACGCGCTCTGTGGCCTGCGCCGGGAATACCCACAACAGCGAGCCTTGCCGCGCTGCCAGCAATAGCATATGAGCATCCGCCGAAACCTGACTGCCCTGCTCCTGGCCTTCCTCCCAGACCGCCGCCACATCCTTCAGATAAATCTTCAGTCCCAGGGGCATTTCATAGGCGTCCCCCTTCTCTATGGTTTCCATCCAATCAAACAGACGCTGCTGCTCCATGGGATAAGTGTCATAGGCATAAGCTGCCGCCTCCGGCTCCCACATATTCCGGCCATACAGTAGCGGTATTTTGCCGGTGTGCCTCCGGACTGCCTCCAGCACTGGGCGGGGGGCCCATAACAGCGCCTCCCTGCTCTCCGGTACTTCCTCCTCCAGGTAAACCGCAACCTGCCGGGCTGGTACCTGCTCCTTGTCGGCGCTGCGAAGATTCCCCAGATTGCCTGTGAGCAGCATAAGCGCCAACAGCGCCGCCATACCAGCCGCCAGCCGCCGGCCCGCTTTGCCGTCCCGGCGCTGCTGCCCGGTCAGGTCCCACAATAGCATTGTACCGCCCCAGGCGATGCACAGAGTTGTGGGCACCAGACTCCAGATCCAGTGGTAGCTGTAGAATCTGGTCTGATATAACATCAATACGGCAGCGCTTACAGGAAACATCGCCAGCGCCAGCAGCGCCGCCGTTACCGCCAGCAGCTGCTTTTCCCGTGCCTTAAGCGCCCTCCCCGCCGCAAAGAAGTACAGCAGCATACCCAATACCAGCACCACCATGTGACTGCTTTGAAAATAGCTGCCCAGGCCATATAATGCGCTTTGCAGAAGTTCCCTCACGGCCGTTCCTCCTCTCTCCCAAAAACGCGGGAAGACAGACGCCGATACAAATCGTTTCTGCTGACTTTATCCAGCACCGCCATCACTGCCAGCAGAAGCAGGCACAGCCCCAGCCCGTTGAAGGTCCAGCAGATACAAGCCTCCGCCATCACACACAGGACCATGCATGGCCAGGTATGGCGCCAATCCCTCTCAAGTCCCAAAGACAGCGCATAGGGCAGCAGGACCAGATTCCGTATGGAGGTTCCCAGCCATGCGCTGTGCAAGGCGGCATAGCCATCCAGCCAGGCGGCACTCTCCCCACACCAGAAAATCATAGCCACCAGAGTGAGCAGTAAATATTTTTTCCGCAGATCATCTCCAAATAGCAACCTGGCAATGCGGTAATATGCCATATAAGCCCCTGCCAGCACCACCACCGGCATCAGGTTCTGCACCAGCACTCCTCCGTCCACCGGAAAAGCGGACCCTATCAGGGCATATAGGGTGGGCAGTCCCAAAATCTTATAGCGCATGGACATGCCCTGAACATAAGCCTGTCCCGTCAGCGGATTCACCAGGTAGATGCCATCCGTGGCCTGAAAACTGCGCAGTGTCTCCACTGTGATATCCCCGGGAGCGGTTATGGCCGGCATACAGTACACATACACAACCTGAACCAACACCATCAACAGAAAAAATCCGGGCAGCACAAAACTTCCGCCCTTCTGGGGCAGAATACGGAAACGTTCCCTGTGTCTGCGCCAGACCCCTGCCACCAACGCCAGAGCCAACAGACACAGAACTGCCAGTGTGCAAAACCACAACATAATCAATCTACCCAGGGACAGATGCCCAAAGGCTCCCAGCAGATGCAGCGCCTCCGCCAGGCCAATGCAGCACAGGCTGCCGGTGATCCAGGCATCCGTCATATGGATCACCTCCGATGTCTTCCAACGTAGCACCGCCCCAACCGCCGCCCCGATCAGCCAGGGTACCAGGGCCAGCAGAAGCCATAAAAAAATGATCATTCGCCCATCAGCCCCTTTCTCGCACATGTTCTCTGAAAGTAGTATACCATAATTTCTTGCGCTTTAGCGCACATTCTATTCAAAAGAGCTAAACGCATAGCGTTTTGCTCATTATAACACATATTTCCAGTTTTGAACAACTAAAAAAGAGACTTGGCTCAGTCTCTTTTTAGCTATAAGGGGCGGTACTGAATGGTAATAAGCTATCTCAATTACTTATCTTGCTTTCATATCCAGCCGCATCTTGTCTGCGATTCTGGCTATGTATTCGCTGTTTGTAGGACGGCTCTTGCCCTGTTGCGCAGAATATCCAAACAATTTTTCAAAGGTCTCGACGTTTCCCCTCGTCCAAGACACTTCGATAGCATTGCGGATCGCCCGCTCGACCTTCTGATCCGTGGTCTTAAAATGTTTCGCGATGGTAGGATACAGCAGCTTGGTTACGCTGCTCACCACCTCCATATCCCTGCCGGAAAGCAGGATGGCGTCACGCAGATAATGATACCCTTTCAGATGTGCAGGAACGCCTATGTCCAGCATGATCTCTGTGATATAGCACTCCAGTTCGTAATCTTTTACAGCAGAAATGTCCATAATGAATTCCCCTTTCATATGTCGAGTACTGCCCCTTACTGTAATTGATTGCACTAATCATATCATATCTGTCGAAAAATGTATAGTAATTTTTGTTATCAAATATCTTTATATATCAACGAAAAGCAACAAATTGCGGGTACATAAGCTATAATTCCTCCTTCACAATATAGATCGGACGCCTTTTTACCTCCAGATAGGTCTTGGCCAGGTACTGGCCGATAATGCCCATGCAGAACAGCTGCACACCGCTGACCAGGGAGATAATGCACACCAGAGAGGGCCAGCCTGACACCGGATCCCCGAAAATGCTGGTGCGCACCACGATAAAGATGATCAGTACAAAGGCCAGCACACAGAACAGCACCCCCATAACAGAAGCTATGCTCAGGGGCACCGTGGAAAAAGCGGTGATTCCCTCCAGAGAATAGATCAGCAGTTTCCAGAAATTCCATTTGGTTTCGCCCTTGGCCCGCTCCACATTCTCATATTCCAGCCACTTGGTCCGAAAGCCTACCCAGCCGTAGATACCCTTGGTAAAGCGATTATATTCCTGCATCTGCAGGATGGCATCTACCATCTGGCGTGTCATCAGCCGGTAATCTCTGGCGCCGTCCATGATTTCTGTCCGGGAAATATGTTTCATCAGCCGGTAAAACATTCTGGCAAAAAAAGAGCGGATCGGCGGCTCTCCCTTGCGGCTGACGCGCCTGGTAGCCACAGAGTCATACCCCTGCTCCATATAAGAGTACATCTCCGGCAGCAGTGAGGGCGGATCCTGTAAATCCACATCCATCATCACCACATAGTCCCCCCGGGACTTCTCCAGTCCAGCATACATGCCTGCCTCCTTGCCAAAATTCCGGGAAAAGGAGATCAGGCGCACCCGCTCGTCCGCCTCCCGCAGTTTTTTTACCTCTGCCGCGGTATTGTCCCGGGAGCCGTCGTCGATATACAGAATCTCTATTTCCAGCTCCTTTTCCTTAAAAAAAGCTTCATTCTTCATCAACTCCGCATAGAAATCCGCAACGGATTCCTCCTCATTGTAGCAAGGGACTATTACGCTCAACATACACATCTCTTTTCCTTTCTGTCGCAGTACATCTATCGCGGCACAGCGCTTGGACAACGACGGTCATTACAGTCATTCTCCTCTTTTTTCAAAAAAATATTACCATAAACTTCTACCCTTTACAATACTTTCCCCATCCGCAAAGATGCGCAGGGCGCAAAAAAGCATCTAAGGGTCTGGATATCTCAGACGGAATCGTGTATAATGTACAGAGAAATGAGGTTATGGATATGGATTTTTTCACCGGATTGATACAAAATAAGATTTTTCTTGCCGCCGCCCTGGGATGGCTGGTGGCTCAGATTCTGAAGACGTTGATTCATCTGCTGTTCACCAAAAAATTTGTGGCGGAGCGTCTGGTGGGAAGCGGCGGTATGCCCAGCTCCCATTCCGCCACCGTATGCGCGCTGGTCACAGCCACATATTTGGAACACGGCTCCGCCAGCTATGCCTTTTCCATCTCCCTGATATTGGCTATCATCGTTATGTATGATGCCATCGGCGTTCGTCGGGAGACGGGCATCCAGGCCCAGCTGCTCAACAATATTATCAAAATCTTCGAGAATATGGGGCGTGACGAATTATCTGCCCAGGACAAGCTGAAAGAATTTATCGGCCACACGCCCTTTCAGGTGCTGATGGGCGGCATCCTGGGGGTATGTGTGGCCATACTGTTCTATCTGTTTTAAGCGGGGAAGGAGCTTATTCTCCCAGCCCGCTTTCTACTGCGCCTACCAGGGTTTTCAGAGCCTCCTGCTCATCCTCCCCCTCACAGATAAATTCAATCTCGTCCCCGCATTTTACACAGGCGCCCAGCACACTCAGTACGCTCTTGGCATTGGCTGTGCTGTCCCTGAATGTAAAGGTAATAAGGGATTTGAACTGCATTGCCTCCTTGCAAAGTATTCCCGCCGGTCTCAGATGCAGACCTGTGGGATTCTTGATTGTAACCTTCTGGCTGACCATAATGCTATACCTCCTACTTATAATACATTAAAACATTCTGTCCTGAATCAGTTTTGCCAGCGCTGTAGCTTCGGCCTGTATGGCCTCGTAGTCCTTGCCCTCAATCATAACTCGCACCAACGGCTCGGTTCCGGAAGGACGAATCAGCACTCTGCCCTCTCCTGCGAACTTTTCCTCCAGCGCCGCAATGGCCTCGGCGATCTCCGGATACTCCATATAGCGTTCCTTCTTGTGATTGGCCACCTTGGCATTGACCAGAGCCTGGGGAAGAACCTCCATGATCTGTGCCAGCTCCGACAGGGATCTGCCTGTCTCTACCATCACCTGAAGCAGATGCAGCGCACTGAGAAGCCCATCCCCGGTGGTATTCTCGTCCAGGAAGATCACATGCCCCGACTGCTCTCCGCCCAGGCTGGCGCCCAGTTCCTTCATTCTCTCCAGCACATAGCGATCACCTACCTTGGTCTGCTCCACATGCAGTCCCTGCTTTTCCGCCATCAAAAAGAATCCCAAATTGCTCATGATGGTGGCCACAATGGTGTCCTTTTTCAGTCTTCCCTGTCCCTTCAGATAATTGCCCACGATAGCCATGATCTGGTCACCGTCCACAATCTTGCCGTTCTCGTCCACTGCCAGCAGGCGGTCCGCATCTCCGTCGAAGGCCAGACCCACATCCGCCTTCTCGTAAACAACCCTCGCCTGCAATTCCTCCATGTGAGTAGAACCGCAATTGGCGTTGATATTGGTGCCGTCCGGGTTGTTGTGGATCGCAACCACCTCACCGCCCATTTCCTTCAGCGCCTCCACCGATGTGTAATAGGCGGCGCCCTCCGCACAGTCCACCACTATCTTCAGACGGCTCAGATCCACATTCACCGACTGGATCGCATGATTGATGTATTCTTCCCGGGCATCGGTACGGTATTTAATCTTGCCCACGCCGGGACCTATGGGGAACTTCACTCCCTGCATCTGGGAATAGATCAGCGCCTCGATCTCATCCTCCAATGCATCTGGCAGCTTGTAGCCGTCCCCGTCAAAAAACTTGATGCCGTTAAATTCCACCGGGTTATGGGAGGCAGAGATCACCACTCCCGCGTCCACCTTGTATTTCTGTGTCAGAAACGCCACCGCAGGAGTGGGAATCACCCCCACATACACACAGTTCGCCCCCACGGAGCAGGCCCCTGCCATCAGGGCATTGGCCAGCATATCGCCGGATATCCGGGTATCGCAGCCCACCATAATAGTAGGTTTATGTTCCTTTTCCTTCGTCAGTACATAGGCGCCTGCCTGCCCCAGCTGCATGGCAAGCAGAGGGGTGAGCTCCTCGTTGGCAATACCCCTGACTCCGTCTGTTCCAAATAATCTGCCCATAATTTATCGCTCCTTCAAAGATTTGTTTATTCTTCCTCATCCTCATTCTCATCCCGGACAGGCGTAAAACGCAGGGTGACTGAAGGTGAGCTTATCTTTCTCTGTTCCGGGAGCAGCGACACATTTACCGTCAGGCTGTAATCTCCATCCAGCGGCTGGTTGGGATTGGTATCCTCAATCCAGGCTCCCACATCAACCACACCCGGGAGGCTTGACTCCTGTAACAGCGCCACAAAACCGCTGCGCCCTTCCACAACCAGCGGCGAAGCCCCCACGATCTCACAGGTCACATCCTCCGGCACATTGATGATCTGAATATTCTCTGTCCGCAGAGGAATACGCCTCTGCTCAATCTTCTCAATCATGACTTTCACAGTGGCCGTATCGTTGAAACCATCCTCGGCAAAATACACTCCCTTGGGCAGATAATTTCTCAACTGCACGGAGGTCTCAAAGTCCTTGGTTTCCCCTGTGATATTGACACTCTCTTTAGCTACCTCCAGCTCTGTGACACTTTTTAAAAGATCGGAAGGTCCTGCAACCCTCACAGCGGCGATGGAACCCTCTACTTCTCCTGTGTCCTCATATCCTTCCGCCACAGTGCCGGAATAACTGTAGATCACGGGAATCTCTTTGGTCTCCCACATCTCCACCGTAATGTTGACTGTGTCCAGATTTTTGGACACCGAAGCTCTGTTCACTTCATTGCCGTCCTTATCCAACAGCTTGATGGTTCCCAATGCCGTACTGGTGCCTGTGATGCCTGTTACATCCACTTCCACCTCAGCCTTGACAATCTCCGCAATAGCAGACTCCGGTCCCTGGATTTCCAGGCGGTTGCGATCCAGGCTCTTGTCTCCAATGACATAGCCCTCTTCCACATTGCCGGTGATCTTAATAGCGATATCAACGGTCTTTCGCTCTTTTTTCTCGATATTCAGTTTTACGTACTCTATATTGCCGCTGATATTCTGAACCTTATCGCCATATTTGGGACAAGAAAACTTGATCTCCACTGTGTTGGTCACTGTCAGATTGGTCAGATCCGCTTCCGCAATAATATCACTGCTCTGGATTTCTCTCCTGACACTGTTGGGCGCGTCAAAGGTCACATTGCGCAATACATCCGTGTTGTCCAGAACCTCATAGACCTGGCCATTTTCTGTCAACAACTCTGTGTTGATCAGATTTACCCTGATATTCTGGAACCGCTTTTCATCTACCGGGTCATTGGTGCTGATTACCAAAAACCACAGCGCAAAGGCCAACAGCAGGGACATGATTTTCAATAGCCAGTGGGAGAATAATATGGATCGAATTTTGGAGCCTATCTTCCCTTTCATTCTTACTGCCTGCCCTTTCCTTTCCTTTTCCTCTTGCTTTTTCCTGCATCCCCTGCCAAGTTGGTCAACTCCATCAGGCGCTTTTTCAGGCCCTCCCCGTCAAAGCCCCGTTCCAGCTGCCCGCCGAACGTGATGCTGATCTTACCGGTCTGTTCTGACACAATCACCGTGACGGAATCCGTGACCTCGGAGATGCCTACGCCGGCCCTGTGCCTGGTGCCCACCTCCTTGCTGATTGCCCCATTGTCTGACTGCGGCAGATAGCAGGTGGCCGATGTAATTCGATTGCCCCGCACGATAACAGCTCCATCGTGCAGAGGCGTATTATGTTCAAAGATATTGATCAGCAGCTGACTGGTAACCAGCCCATCCACGTCGATACCCGTCCTCTCATATTCCGCCAGAGACTCCTTCTGTTCAATGACAATCAGCGCCCCTGTCTTCACTTTGCTCATCTCCACACAGGCCCGGGTGATCTCGCTCACCGTTTTCTCCGTGAATGAGTTGTCTGTGTTCCTGCCATTGTCAAAGGGCAGCGCATTGGCAATCAGGTTCTTATTGCCCAACTCCTCTAAGGCTTTGCGCAGTTCCGGCTGCAGCACTACAATCATGGCCGTCACGGCAAATCCAAACACATTTTCTCCCAGCCACAGGATAGTATTCATCTTAAAGTAGAATGCCACAACCCAAAAAAGCAGAATCACAAGCAGGCCCTTGAGCAGTGTCCAGGCCCTGGTCTTTTGAATCCACAGCATGATGTGATAGAGGAGAAACGCAATAATCAATATCTCCAGCACATCTCCTATCTCGATGCTGGGCACATACCTTCTTAAGTTTGCAATAATCTCACTTATTGTCTCCATGCCTGCCTATCCTACACTTCTGCAGCTTCTCTTATATTTCCTCGTAGTCCTCTGCTGCGCCTTCGTCCGACTCTCTGCTGATGGTCACGCTCCTGCCTCCCGCACGTCCGGAAGAGGGCCTGGTATGCCCGTTCCTGCCGCCGGTGCGCTCTGTTACCACGCTTCTGTTCACCCTGCGGGGCGGCGCTACTGTCATGTCGTCATCCTCCTCTTCCACAGCCCGCACAGGACGGCGCTGGGTATTGATACGCTTCACTGTCTTGGAGGCGGCGGACATACTCATCTTGGGAACAGCCTTCACATAATAGTAGTATTCATCGTCCTCATACTGCACCTTCTCCGTCCTGCTGTAGTCCACACAGAACCGGAAAAATTCCAGTATCTTGGCAATCACCAGAGCCACAATGCTGCCCAGGACAGCCATTCCCAGAGACAGATGGGTATCATATACCAGATCTCCCACCAAGAGTACTACCAAATCTATTATTACGCCGGCAATCATGGCAATAGACCAGGAATAATCAATGGACATGCGTCTGACCAGATAAACCACCACAATGGTAATGGCAAATGCCGCAATCATCACAATCATCGCCCGATTGCCCAATACACTGTCAATGACCAGCCGCAGCTTGGCTGTGGCCTCATCCGCCCCCATGCTGCTGATGATAGTGGCATTGTCCGAGATGTTGGTCAGCATATAATACACCACCGTGCCGCAGCCCACCGAGACAGCTGCCAGAGGAGTGGCCAGCAAACCTACCGCTATCGGAATCACATAGGGGATTTTCAGCGCAAGCAACAGCACCGTAAAGATTAGAATTACCGAGTCCTTGGAACCCATCCGAAAAAACAACAGGAACATAATCAGATAGATTGCCAGCGCCGCAACGGCCACCTCCAGAGATAATTCATACAGATGCATCAAACTGAATGCAGCTCCAAACAATATGATGCAGCCGTTCGGCAGAAAAGAGCAGAGCAGAGAGACAATCAACACCAACCCCAGGTTGTCCAGCCTGCCCATATATCCCAGCTCCCCATTTACCATGCATATGGTCAGATAAGCCAGCATAAATTTTAAAACAGGCACCAAAATAAACTCGTTCCTGCTGTAAAGCAGTTTCAACTTTTCCCTAATTTCTAACAAATTACTCATGTTATTTCCTCTTACTATTTAAAGTTCCGCATGTTCCCGAATATCTATCAGGGCGCTTTCCGGGAACATGCTTTTTATTTCCTTAATTCCACAGCCTACTGGCGGTACAGACTGTCCAGCTTTTTCAGGTTGTGGTAATAGAGCTTCAGGCTCTTTTTCGCCCGGGCATAACGGTAGGCGCAGATGGCATAGGTGATGACACAGTAGCCAACTACGAAAACCGCATACCATATAATGATATTCTGGGCAAAAACAAACAGATCCATCTTGTAGATGTCCGCAATCAGGGTCTCAAAATCATATAGCACATATAGCCCAAATCCCAGCAGATAGGCAATGGTACCGCAGAAAAAGGCTCGCAGAAGCTGTATGGAAATATAGTCTCCCCGGAAATACCGTCCCAGCGCCATGCTCTTTTTTCCCTCCCCTTCTTCATAGGAGGCCATCTTGGTCATCAGGATCACTCGTTCTTCATTCAACATAAAAAGTACGCCTTTCTCCGGTCCATGTTATTGCAAATAACGCATCCTGGACCCGTTGTCTTCCTTTTTTCGGAAAGAGTCTGGCTTCTTGGGGGCGTTGCTCTTTAATATGTCATTAAATCCGCTGCTTACATTTGACTTGCATTTATCACAGTATTTTCCGCTGCGGATGGGAGCGCCGCAGCCGTCACAGCTCAGCATGATAGGGGAGCCCTCGGTCAGTTCCAGACGATCCTCCCGCAGCCACTGCCGAATCTGGCTGGTTTCCACATCACAGGCTTTCGCCACTTCCTGAATACCCACGCCGGGATTCTCCTGAATGTATTTCTTAACTTCCTGAAACTTTTCCTCCAGCTTTTCCCTGCAGGCCGGGCAGTAATTCTGTCCCATAATGTAATTGAACAATCTTTTACATCCCTTACACGCTCTGACATTCATTGCAATACCCTCCTATTTAGAGTTCCGCAAATTCCCTGCCAGTACACAAGCCCGATAATCCATATCAGGCCGCTTTGGCGCCCCGATATGGATCCGCGTAATGTCTGGGAATTTGCTGTTATTTATACACCGGCCCCTATGGCCAGTGTGACAAAATATACTCTTTTGAAGCCCCCGGCCAAAAGCACAGCGGATACCTGATCCATGGTGCTTCCGGTGGTGTAGATATCGTCTACCAGTATAATTGTCTTTAATTTTACACCATTTTGCGCAAGATTAAAAGCCCTTTTCAAATTATTTACTCTTTCTTCACAATTTAATTCCTTCAAGGGCCTGGTATTTCGATTTCTGGACACCAGCTTCGGGTAGACAGGAAGGTTCATCTCCCTCCCCAGGGCCTGGGCCAAAAGACTTGCCTGGTTGTACCCCCGTCGGCGCTCCTTGGCTGGATACATGGGAATGGGCGCCAGGCCATCGGGCTCTAACGAACGTATATAGCCGCCCAGCTGACTCGCCAGCTCGCTGCCAAAGAACCGGGCATATTCCCGGCATCCCTCATATTTAAACCGGTATAGAGCCGGAGCGATGTCCTCATACTCATACAGACACCTCCCCCCTGAGACCAGATGGTCTACCAGAC
>CAMWTF010000018.1 GCA_947177105.1 uncultured Lachnospiraceae bacterium
CTGTACAAGGACGCTCCCTTTGTGGTGCTGGACGAGCCTACGGCGGCTCTCGACCCCATTGCGGAGGCGGCGGTCTATGAGAATTTCAACATGCTTGTGGAGAATAAGACCGCTGTGTTTATCAGCCACAGGCTGTCAAGCTGCCGGTTTTGTGATTCCATCGCCGTGTTTGATCACGGGCAGCTCATACAGCAAGGGACTCACGATGTGCTGTTGGCGGACGCAGGCGGCAAGTACAGCCAGCTCTGGCATGCACAGGCCCAGTATTATGAGAAGTAGAACATTAGGGCTTTCTGAAAAAACGGAAAGCCCCATATTTGGAATAAATATACTTTAGTCAATGCCTATTTTAAATACAATCGGATATGCGCTCTGCAGGCTGCATTTGATATGCAGCCCATCTCCATTTCGGCTCCACTGGCAGGCTTCCCCGGCTCCCAGTACACACACATCCCGGATGATACCGTGGAAATTGGCCTGTTTGGAGGCATCCTGCTCTCCTAAGGAGGTGATGCAGTAGTTTCCATCCTCGCTGCACCTGAGGGCGGTGGCATAGAGATACCCCTTGGCGGTGGTGAAGCGGAAATCTCTGGAGGTAAAATTCTTCTTGATACCGTCCGAAAACTGTCCTTCCACAATCTGCGTGGGCCCCTCGCCGTATTTTCTCCAGATATTCGACTCATAGATAGACTCTCCGTTTACTTTTAACCACTGGCCGATGTCCAGAAGCACTTTTTGGTCCTCGGCGGAGATGGTGCCGTCTGCCTTGGGTCCCACGTTCAACAGCAGACACCCGTTCTTACTTACAATATCCACCAGATCACAGAGAATGTCTTTGGCAGGCTTATACTGGTTGTTTTCCGTGTAGCACCATGAGTTGAGGGCAATGGCAGTGTCTGTCTGCCAGATGAAAGGCTTCACATCCGCAAACTGACCTCTCTCCACATCCGGCACTGCCGTTCCAAACTGGAACGCATCATGTTTGTAGGTGATGGCAACCTCTGTGCCCCACTCGGCGGCCCGGTTGTAGTAGTAGGCGGCAATTTTCCGCAAATAGGGTTTGCAGACTCCCCGCTGTATCCACCAGTCAAAGTAAAGGAGCTTGGGCTGATAGCGATCTATGATTTCGCAGGTACGTACCATCCAGTCCTGCAGATATTCCTCTGTGGGTTCTGGGTCTTCGAAGAGAGCCTGGTGGTCTGGTTCCGGCATGGCGGGCCAGTAGAAATCCCCGCGCTGCATGGGCTCCTTGATGTCGCTGTCAAACTCCTTTCCATGCCCCATGAAAAACCAGTGTTCCAGCCGGTGGGTGGACGCCCCCAGGGTCATCCCGGCACGCTCACAGCTTTCTTTCAATTCTCCCAGCACGTCCCGCTTTGGCCCCATCTCCCAGGCGTTCCAGTGGGAGAGCTCACTGCGGTACATCTGGAAACCGTCATGGTGTTCCGCCACCGGCACCACATATTTGGCACCAGCCTGCCGGAATAGATCGGCCCACCTGTCCGCCTGGAAATGCTCGGCACGAAACAGGGGGAGAAAATCCTTGTAGCCAAAATCCCTATGCCGGCCGTAGGTCTTGATATGGTGCTCGTATTCCGGCGATCCCTGAATATACATGTTGCGGGAATACCACTCGTTGCCGAAGGCGGGCACACTGTAGATTCCCCAGTGAATAAAGATTCCGAATTTGGCTTTCCGGTACCACTGGGGAACATGATAGGAGGACAGAGATTCCCAAGTGTCCCGATAGGGGCCATGGGCAATCACGTTGTCAATACGTTGGAGGTAATCGGTTAAATCGTACATTTTGGACTATCCTTTCTTTAAATAGAGTTCCGCATACGCCTTGCCGGCGTTGAAAGTCATTGTAGCATGAAAGTGGAAACGATTCAATATAGGTTTGGAGAGAAGACGTTACCCAAAAGATTGTGGATTTTCTGCTCCAGCAACTTCCGGAGGATATATTTTTCAAAATTCAGAAGGGACTTCAAGAAATATATGTGGACATAGACGGGGAAGATAATCTTGAAGAGAAAATGGGCTTTTGCAATCAGTGCTTATCGGACACCAACATCTTGCTTCAACTTGATTTTGATGATACATATTATGCGGGAGTCTATTTTTTGTCAGTTATATTGACTGATTTATAGTGGAATCTATCTTGTTATAAAATGCTCTTGTATGCTATAATAACCTCATTCAAGATGTGGAGCAGTCTATATCAGATCGGAGGATTTCAATACATCCAGCGCCGCGGTGGAGCTTGCCGCCGCAAAGTCGTTGAAATAGAGGGCGACACATTGTATAATGTAGACGGACAATTGCGAAACTCTATTCCAGTCCCATCACTTGCAGTTAGGGTTTCACAATTCCCCAATAAAATGTAGGAGGAAAGAGAAGAATCATGAAAAATGTAACAGTCAAATTTGCTATTATGAGTTGCATTCTCGTGCTCTTTGCAGGATGCGGCACTTCGGAACCCGGAACAGTAGAATCATCTGATACAGCAACGGCCTCGGATATCGAACAGGGAGATACGGGCAGTGCGGACACTGGCTATATCACGGTTGCACAGGCCAAGGCAGCGGTTTTGGAAAATGCAGGACTCGCAGAGGAGGATGTTCGGTTTGTCCGCATTCATCTGGATTCCGAGAATGGTGTTTCCAAGTATGATGTGGAATTTGTCTGTCAGGAAGCAGAGTATGATTATAAAGTCAGTGCCGTGACAGGAGAGATTCTCTCTATGAATTGTGAGACGGGAAACTATGACTTAGATACCCTGCCGCCAGATACCACACACAATCTGGCTGAATTGCCGGATGCCGCGCCGAGTTCAGCTACACTGCCGGATGCCGCACCGAGTTCAGATACACTGCCGAATGCTGCACCAAGTTCAGGTACACTGCCGGAAAACGACGGACAATATATTGGAAACGATGCGGCAAAACAGATTGCCTTGGAGCATGCGGGCCTTACGGAGGACGGAGTACGGTTTATACATGCACATCTGGAGCTGGATGACGGCAGTTGGAAGTATGATGTGGAATTTCTTAAGGATAACACAGAGTATGACTATGATATCAACGCACTGACAGGGGAGATTCTGTCCTTTGACCAGGATGCGGAATATGATCAGCATGAGGCAGTCAGTCCCACAGGCAATGAGCAGATCACCGAGGAGCAGGCAAAGCAGATTGCTCTGGAATATGCCGGTGTGGATGAGGAGGATGTGCAGCATCTGAAGATTAAGCTGGACTATGATCATGGCCGTGGAGAATACGAAGTGGAATGGTATGTAGGGCGGACAGAATACTCCTGTGATGTGGACGCAGGCACGGGCAGCATTCTAAGCTTTGAGAAAGAACTGGACTAGGCATCTATTTCATGGCATCTCGAAAGGCGGCAAAACTCTCTGCCCTAGCGGCGGTCTTGAGCCATTTGCGCAAAATATCTGTGTCCTTTTCTGCATGGATGTGGCGGCGGATGTCCTCAGGGACATCCCCCAGATCCTCCAGCAGGTCAAGGATATCCTGGCGGTGGCGATGGAGATCGCCTAAGATCTCTCCCTCTATTCTGCCTTCTTTTCTGCCTTCTTGTCGGCCTTCTATTCTGCCCTCTTGTCGGCCTTCTTGTATAGCCGCATTCCTCAGATGTAGTCGGTCTTTCTTTATCCGCATGTGTTCCTCATACAGAGCTTTGAGCTGTCTTCCCATATTCATCGCCATTACCTCTTTTACCGCTTCCATAACGCCCGGATTCATACTTTGTATCATCTTTAATTCCCCTATGTTTTCCACCCGGAACAGTCGAATCCAATCATCCAACTGATCCCCGATAAGCTCCTTGTCAAGTTCAATGACATGTACCTCGAACTGGTCCGAGTACAGTTGTCCATCCTGATCCCTCAGGTAATACACCTTGTGGTAGTTTGGGCTGCTGTCCCACTTGAAGCCCAGCACACAGATCACGACACATCTTTTCAGCGGGCTGTAGTCCTCTCCGGCATGGACTCCTTCCGCATACATCTTGGACAGGTAGAACAGACTGCGCTTGTCCCAGGCGGGGACTTCCCTGACCTGCAATTCAATATTGATTCTGCAGTCATTGTTCAGCAGTACCCTGACATCCAGAATGCCCTCCTTCTCACGCCTGCTGCGTCTGCCCAGGAAGGTGTTTTCCAGCCGCACTTCCCGAATTTCATTCAAGGGTATTCCCAGCACGTCGCTGATGAAATGCCGACGTACCTTCTCGTTGCGCATCAGTTCCTTGAAAGCCACATCTGACTTTGGGGGGAGGAACATTCCTCTTGTGTTTCTCTTACTCATTCCGTACCTCCTTGCTTGCAAGAGATAACGGATATAATCACTTTCCAAATAAACTCAAGAAACTTGTCCTGCTCCGAAAATCCCCTGCCTCTTTTCAATTGTCTGCTGTTGAATTTAAAGCATAGATTTTCCGATGTCTTGAAAAGTGAATTGCTTATCAAAAATGAAAAGAAATATATGCTTTGAAAAGATATTAGCATATGTGAGAGGGGATTGCAAGGAGATTTTGTATAAATTTTGTGAAAATCTGGAAAGTTCAAGCTCTCCGGAATCAGCAAAAAGCATATCTGCTTTGATGCCTAATGCGGAGAGCGAGAACTATATACCGGATGTAATCCGCCCTTCCCCCTATGTCAACACCACAATTTTTAACGAAAATTCCTGCCCGTCACAGTGCAGCGTACAGCTGCCGTTATACTTGTAGGCGATCCGCTTCATGATATCTATTCCATACCCATGGGATTTCTTATCCGTTTTGGTGGTGGCGGCATGATTGCCACGGAGGGACACCTTTTTTTCTATAGAGTTGACAATCTGCACCACCGTATAATTGCGTGTGGTGCTTACTTTTGTGTGGATGTAAGCATTTTCCTGAGACAGGCAGGCTTCGATGGCATTGTCGTAGGCATTGGACAGGAGTCCGCAGATATCCGGGGCCTCCAGGGTGTCGAAACCGGACAGAGATCCCTGAAAAGTAAAGGCTATGCCGTGTTCCTCGCAGACTTTCATCTTTGCCCGCACTACCAGGTCGGCCACCTTGTTGCCCGTGAGGATGCCTCCGGCCAGGGGAATGGTATCCTGGCTCAAACGTTCCACATATTTCCGGACCTCCTCGTAGCTGCCCTCCTGACACAGGGTCTGGAGCATAGTCATATGGCTTGCCAGATCGTGGCGCATCCTCTGTGTCTGCTCCGTTTGCTCCTTTGTGTCCTGCAGGGCTTCCATCTGCAGCTGCAGATACTCGGTCTGACTTCTGGACAGGGCCTCCCGATATACCCGCATCCGGGCCGTTATCACACTGTACAGAAAATATCCGGTGCTGAGGATAAAGGCTCCCAGAAAAACGACCAGGAAAAAATAGTGTGTCAGCGGCGACACATTCGCATGGTACAAAAACAGGATAAGCCCCACGTCAATAAAGGCAAAGAGGCCCAGGGCGATGCTGCCCAGAATCTCACCCATGCGGAAATGCAGGATGACCTGATACCTGCGCAGGATGCGCCCCAGGAAAAGCAAGGCTGCCAAAAGCAGGATATCCGTTATCAGTCCAAACCATGTACAGCTATGGTCAGGAAAAATGGGAACGAGGATTTGAGGCATAAGTATATCCAAAAACAGCAAGGGGGTAAGCATCAGGGCGTACCAGAGGGCAAAAGCGGCCAGGAAGCGCAGCAGATCGGAGAGACGTTTTTTGCTGAACAGCAAGATAGTCAGCAGAAGCTCCAGTCCGGTGCAGGCTACGAGGCTGTAATCCGTAGGAAACAGGGTAGCAAGGGCAGTTCCGATAATGTTGACGCAAAAGCACAAAAGCACGTTCCTGCGGCGCAGATCCATATGAGCGGAGCATATATACTGGGCCAGGAGGATCAGGGACCAATATTCCATCAAATTGTTTGCTATTTCAAGGGGGAGGTATTTCATGAATGTAAATCTCCTTCGATATAGTTCTTTAGTGCCAGTCTAAATTCCGCGCTCTTTCTGCGGCTGACGGGGAGTGTCTGTCCGCAGTCCAGCGTCAGCCGCTGCGCGTCATACTCCCTGACATGGGCAAGGTTCACCAGGAATTTGCGGTGGATGCGGAAAAAGAACAGGGGAGGGAGTTGTCCGCTCAACTCATTCAGGCTCTTTCGCAGAGTGATGGCATCATCCTGACAATGGAGGATGGTCTCCTTGTTGGCGGCCTCCAGATACAGCACCTTTGCGATATGCAGCAGGAGATGACATTCGGAAGTCTTTATCAGCAGGGTGTGGGAGGAGTCCTCCAGCTTTCTGCGAACCTCCCCCATGACAAGGCGGACGGAATCTTCCGTGACAGGTTTCAGCAGGTAGCGGAAGGCATTCACCTCATACCCCTCAGGGGCATAATCCAGATAGAAGGTCAAAAAAATAAAGATGGCGTTCTCATCGTATTTCCTAATCTTCCGGGCCAGTTCCATGCCGTTTATGGGGGACATAAGCACATCCAGGAAAAGTACGTCATATCGTGCCCCCGCATTATATTTTTCCACAAGTTCGGTGGGAGAGAGAAAACACTCCACAGTGCAGTCTGGCTGCTGCCACAGGAGCTGGTACATTTTCCTGACAAATAATTCTTCATCGTCACATATTGCTATCTTCATGTATACTCCCTGCCTGCTTTATTGGGCATTTATGTGATGCCCTGCCGTCATCCTCGGTTTTCTCCGCCGTACAAAATTACTCTAGCATACTTCACCGGTCCCGTCAAGGAACCCTGAGGTTGCGCCTGTGGCAATTTATGGTTGACGGGATAAGGAAGTACCACTCACACCGCTTTTGCTACCGCTGGCGAATTATTTGGAATTAAGAAACCTGTAAGTGTTATAATTTTGATACTTATTTTGCGGGAGGATGAATATATGAGCAAGAAACTATTTCTAATCTGTATGACAATGGGGGCAGGCGTTCTGCTGACAGGCTGTCACATGAAGCATGAGTGGAAAGAGGCCGACTGCACCGACCCCAGAACCTGTATCGTGGGCAATGAGACAGAGGGTGAGCCTCTGGGACATGTCTGGCTGGAGGCGACCTGCAAGGCGCCCAGGACCTGTGGTGTATGTGGGGAGACCACAGGAGAACCCCTGGCACATACCTGGGAAGAGGCCGACTGCAAGGCGCCCAGGACCTGCGTGGTCTGTGGGGAGACCACAGGAGAACCCCTGGCACATACCTGGAAAGAGGCCGACTGCGCGACGCCCAGGACCTGCGCGGTCTGCGGGGAGACCGACGGGGAGGCTCTGGGGCACACCTGGCAGGAGGCGGATTATCAGAATCCGGAGACCTGTATGGTCTGCGGGGAGACCAGGGGGGAGCCGTTGACATCTTCCTTCGAGGAACACGGGCTGTCTGTCAATGCCCGGCTTGGGGAGACCTATGACTATGTAACCGCCTGTGCCGCGGACCATTCCATGACCACTGTAGCGAAACTGACTTTTTCCAATTACCGGGAATTTGAGACAAAACTGGAAGCGGGGGAGGGATATGAGTGGCGCGCGGTACACATAAAGATTGAGTTTTGTGATGACAATGCCCAAAACTATGGCGTGGGAGTGCGCTATTCCTATGAGAATTACTATGACGCGGAGGCTTGGAGAGAGGTCTATGATGTGGAGGACAATTCCAAATCCTACACGATCCATTTCAATGGAACGGACTATACGGAGTGCAAATGCATGTTCAGCGGTCCCGGCTACGGAGAGTGGATTGACGGTGTAAAAACATGGGAGGCGGATGCGTTCGTGATAGTGCCCAAGGGGTATGACGGCATGGTAATATGTTTTAGAAATGCCGGTGTGGCCTGGGAGGAAGGTATGTATATTTACGATGTGGCAGATGAAAACACCTTGTTTTTCCAGATGAAACAGGACGCATAGGGAGCCTGTGGGGCTTGCATGTATTTGGCCGTTTGTATATAATAGGGGCAGATGTAAAACGGAATAAGTCATTGGAAAATATGAGGCGCAATCATGCAAAACGGAAATTATGTAAACGCGGAGCAGGTACTGCCGCCGCAGCTTTTAGAGCAGGTGCGGCAATATGCCGCCGGTAAGCTCCTCTATGTGCCCCGGCCCCAGGAGACAGTCAGGCCCTGGGGCGAGGGCACAGGCCAGCGCGGCTATTATCAGAAGCGCAATCAGATGCTCCGCAACAAATACGCGTATGGAGTGGGTATCTCCCAGCTGGCGAGGGAATACTTTCTATCTCAGGAGACAGTCAAAAAAATTGTCTACAATAGAAAGGCGAAGGAAAATCTGCCCTTTTACCCCCATGCCGCTTCCGCGGAGCAATACAGCCAGGCGGGGCTGCTGGAGGAATGGATACACACCTATCTGCTGTTTGAGCGCAGGAACAGGGAATTTTCGGAGGGGCTGCGCCGACAGCCCAGGCGATATACAGGACCTCTGGCCATGCCTCTGTCCCTCTTTACCCGAAGCAGCGGTCCGGAGGAGCATATGAAATGGCGGGTACATCCCATCGTATGGGAGGAAAATGTGGCGGCCCGGCAGCGGTGCATCCGGCGGCGGGAGCTGCTGCCGCCGCTGATCGTGAACTACGGGGAGGGGGGTTTTGAACTGAACTGCGGAAGCCCGCTGTACGAGGCGCTGATCCGGGAGGGAATACCCTATTTTCCCGTGATTGTCTGGTGCAGCAGCGAGACGGATCAGGAGGAGTTTGCCAAAAAGTATTTACCTTCTATGGTGATTTCTGTTTAAATAAAAGTATACCTGTTTTCATAGCCTGCGATTTGATAAGATACACTTGCGGGAGGGAACATACATATCTCGGATTTGATATGCAAAAACGGAAGTTTCCTGGTGGCCGATACATATCCGCGCAAAATCGCGACAGGGCGGGAGATATAGGAAAAGAGGTATCTATGAAGAACATTCACATTGGAAAGAGGAATGCTTCCTATCAGCAGCTGCAGGGCCTGAAAGACAATCGGACCAAGCGGCTGCGGCAGGGAGCTTTTTTTGTGGAGGGTGTGCGGAATATCAACCAGGCCATAGCGGCGGGCTGGAAAATACGCAGTCTCATCTATACGGAAGGGGAACGGTCGGACTGGGCCGGAAATATTCTGGCATCCGTAAGGACGGAGGTCAATTATCAGCTGACCAGGGAATTGATGGCCGAACTCAGCGGCAAGGAGGATGTGTCGGAGCTGATGGCGGTGGTGGAGATGAAAAAGCCCTGGAGTTGGCCGGATGCGGGGACAGGTACGGGCACAGGGCAGCAGGCGGCGGAAGATCCCCTGTTGGTGCTGTTTGACAGACCGGGCAACAAGGGTAACCTGGGCACAATCCTCCGCACCTGTGACGCGCTGGGGGCGGACGGTCTGATTCTGACCGGACACGGGGTGGATCCCTATGACCCGGAAGTGCTGCAGGCCAGTATGGGTTCCTTTTTCCGGGTGCCGCTGTGGCAGGCAAAGAGCAATGAGGAGTTGGATGCGTTTCTGGGAAAGCTGCGGAAGAAATATCCGGCCCTACAGCTGGTGGGGACCACATCCCACAGGGAGAAACCTGTCTACCGGCAGCCGCTTACCGGCCCGGTGGTGATCCTATTGGGAAATGAAACCCAGGGACTGAGTCACAGATACAGGGAGATGGCGGATGTGCTTTGCAGCATTCCCATGGCGGAGACATCCTCCGCCTCGTCCCTGAATGTGGGTTGTGCGGCGTCCATTCTGCTGTATGAGGCGGCGAGACAGAGAGGAGTATGAGAATGAAGTTTGGAACTTATACCATAGCACAGGAGTATGATGAGCGAGGGGAAATTGACCGGTGGATGCAGCTGTTTCTGCGCGCCGATGGACAAAACCTGGCGCTGGCGGAAGGGCTTTTGAAGGAGGAGCGCTTTTATATCGGACTGCGTGAAATTCCGCTGTCCCTGCTGGAGGGGATTAAGTCCGGCGCCCCGGAGTATCTGCACGACCAGGACTCCATAGACTATTTTTTTGATGTGGTGGATCGGATGAAACAGGCCCACGATGGCTGGGACATTCCGCCCCTGATCGTGGAGTATGGGGAGAAGGGTTTTTATGTGGCGGATGGACGCCACAGGCTGGAGATGTACAGACAGATAGGGTGTACCCATGTTCCGGCGGCGCTTTGGACTACCGGGGAGCAGAGGCGGGATGAACTGCTGGAGATCCTGCACCTGGTCCAGGGGCGCTGATACAAATCTTGATGTATGTATTTTAGTATGGTAGAATAGACTCTACAGGGCAATATATTAGGGTGAATTTTCTGATTCGGAGGAAATGCCATGAGTCAGTTGGAAGATGTTATGAAAATGTTGGATTCTATGACGGAGGCCGGAGTCAGCCGCATTAAAGTGGAAGTGTCGGAGGCCGTGGAGGAGGGGATGCCCCGGAAAGCTTACCATCACGGGAGATGTGATGTGGGAAGCCCGTTTGCCACGGGGAAGCTTTTTGATCTGGAAGAAGAGGAGCCCGGGTGTCAATGAGAAATATGAGGAACTGTGCATGCTAAGCCCCCTCTGGACAATCTATGTTCCCTGAGAAATAATGACATGGCGGCAGGGAGGGCCGGGAATAAATCAGGTATTGTATTTTAACGATCCATCACATATAATATATGTGGTGGATTTTTAACGACAGAAAATGGAGTGTGTGCATATGGAACATTTTATCACGGAAATTCAGATCCTGCAGCTCCTACATCTATCCAATCTGAAGATATCCCTATCCCCCCACGGCAGACAGAACCTCATACTGACGGGTAAGAACGGTTCCGGCAAGACTACATTGCTTTTGGCGCTGGAGGCATTTTTAAGCTATTTGTCCTTGTGGGACGGAAGCGCAGTGGATGATCATCACTTTTGGGTGGATATACAGGAAACAGAAGGGATTGTGATTGAACAGCAGGAAATAAACAGAAAAAAGCAATATCACAGAATGCTGTCCTATATTTTTGCTTTGACAGGTATTAATATAGCCATGAGCGCCACAGAGGAAATGAGAAGCCTGCTGGAACAGGGAGATTTTATCGTTGCTTATTATCCCGCTGAGCGAAGGTCTCTTTTTGATGCGGTCAGCGGTGTGGAGGATGTACAGTTAAAGAATTATTATGGTATGGAAGAGGACCCTGGGGCCCTGCTTCTGAAATATATGGTGCATTTAAAAACACAGCAGGCATATGCCAGGAATGCGGGAGACGGTGACACAGTGGAGTTAATTCAGACATGGTTTGCCCGTTTTGAGGATGCATTGCAGGTCTTGTTGGAGGGGAAAAGCATCAGCCTGGAATACAATTATAGAGAATATCGTTTTTGGATTGTGGAGAGTTCTCAGAAAAAATATACCTTTGATCAGTTGTCCGATGGATATTCGGCGATCATTCGTATTGTGACGGATTTGATGTTGAGAATGGATCAGGACTGGTTGAAACAGGGGGTATTAAGCTGTTATGATATAGAGGGCATTGTGTTGATAGATGAACTGGAGACCCATCTGCATATTGACTTGCAGCGCAAAATATTACCGTTTTTGACAAGATTTTTTCCCCGGATACAATTCATTGTATCTACGCATTCGCCGTATATCCTGAGTTCCATATCCAATGCGCTGGTTTATGACATGGAGAGGAATATTGCTGTCGAGGACATGTCTGCCTATTCTGCGGAAAGCATTGTGGAAGGATATTTTGATGGACAATCCTACTCAGAGGATATCAAGAGGAAGATTTCGCATTATGAGGAACTGGCTTTCCTGCAGGAGCCGTCTGAGGAGGAAAGAGTGGAGAGGGCCAGGAACTTAGTGTCAGATCAGCGTTTACAGAATTTAAAAGATGGCTGATATGGGATAACGAGGCGTTTTTTGGGGAACTTGCGGAATTGTGCGAATAGCGCAGGTGTAACGTGGCAGGGAGGAATATGATGCAGTATGAACTGGCCCCCATGGAGGGAATTACGGGGTATATATACCGCAATGCCTATGTGAAATATTTTGGCGGTATGGATCGGTATTATACGCCGTTCATCTCCAGTACAGGCTTGAATCACAAGGAGTTAAACGATGTGCTGCCGGAGCATAACGCAGCGTTTTTACTGGGAAAAGAAGTTGAGGAAAAGGCCGGGCAGGGGGAAGAAACCCATCCCCGTCTGGTGCCCCAGATCCTGACCAACAAGGCGGAGGATTTCTTGATCATAGCGGACAGACTGCGGCAGATGGGCTATTCCCACGTGAATCTGAACCTGGGCTGTCCCTCCGGCACGGTGGCCAGCCGGGGCAGGGGAGCGGGATTTCTGGGATATCCCCGGCAGCTGGACGCTTTTCTGGAAGAGATCTACGAGAAATGCCCTTTGGCCATCTCCCTTAAAACCCGCATAGGCGTGGAGGATATGGAGGATTGGGACAAACTGCTGGAGATTTATGGGAAATACTCTGTGGAGGAGCTGATTATCCATCCACGGATACAGCGGGATTTTTATAAACATCCCATACGCTGGGAAGGGATGGAGTCGGCTCTGGCGCGCTGGGAGCGGACGGGCAGCGATATTTCCATCTGCTATAATGGAGAGATTCACAGCCCTGCGGAGTATCAGGCGCTCAGGCAGAGGTTTCCGCAGATACAGCGGGTCATGCTGGGCAGGGGGGTGCTGAAAAATCCATTTTTGGCAGAGCAGCTGCGCAGGTGGGAACAGAGACAACAGGCCCCGGAGGATACGGAGCAGCGCCAGAAGATGCTGTGGGATTTCCACTGGGAACTGTTAAGCGGCTACAGAGAAATTATGTCGGGAGACCAGAATACCTTATTCAAGATGAAAGAGTTGTGGACTTATTTTGGAGAGTCTTTTCCGGGAAAAGAAAAGGCCCTGAAAAAGATTCGCAAGGCCGGAAACATGGTCCAGTATGAGGCTGCGGTACGGGAGGCGTTCGACTGTAAAACATGACCATACGCTTGGTGAAAAGCGGCCGGATGGCTATTCATAGAGCTTTTGGAGGTTGATATGACTGTTAAGAAAGAGAAAACAAAGAAACCACATCCCTGGTGGGGCTATCCGCTGCGAGCGCTGGGTGTGCTGGCGGCGCTGGTGGTCATGGTTCTGCTGGGGGCCAGGCTGTATTTCCGTATACCGGTACGCGACTATTACAAGGCTTCGGAGCAGGGTTTCCTTATTCCGGACTGCGACCGGGGATTCGTGGCCCAGGGGATTGCCTACGATGGGGAGACGGACCGTTTTCTGGTAAACGGATATCAGAAAGACAATATAGCTTCGCCCATCTATATTATTGCGCCGGGGGCAAAAAAGCCCGACAAGACCATTCGCATGGCGATGCCGGACGGCTCAGATTACACGGGCCATGCCGGGGGGATTGCCAGATATGGCGACTATATCTATGTAGCGGACGGCGGCGAACACAGGCTTTTGGTATTTTCAAGCCAGAGCATCTATGACGCGGTGGACGAAAGCAGCGTGGCCGCCATAGGAACATTTGACACGGCGGTGTCGGATACGGATTATGTGGGCCCGGCCTTTGTCACAGTGGACGGAGACCGTCTGGTGACAGGGGAGTTTTATCGCGATCCCAACTATCAGACCCCGGAGAGCCACAAGTTCACTACGCTGGCGGGGGACTACCAGCAGGCTTTGGCAGTGGAATATAAACTGGACGGACAGGCCCGGTACGGCATTGACCCCACGCCGGTGAAGGCTTATGCGCTGCCGGATCTGGTCCAGGGCATGTGCTTTGACGGGGGCAAGATCTATGTATCCACCTCCTGGGGCACGGCGTTTTCCCATATCTTCCAGTACGATGAAGCCAGACTGCAGCTGCAGGGGAATATTGCGCTGCTGGGCATGGAACTGCCCCTGTATGCGCTGGACAGTGCGGCCCTGCTGGCGGATGGGGTCATCGCTCCCATGTCCGAGGAGATTGTGATTGTGGACGGAAAACTGTACACTATGTGCGAATCCGCCTCCAACAAGTACATTTTTGGCAAATTTACATCCGCCAAATGGTGTTATGCCACGGATGTGGAGACATTTTTCCGGTAAAACATTATAACAATCCCGGCCGAAAACGGTCGGATGGCCATCCCCGCTATGAAAGTCAGAACGTTCATAGCAAGATATTATAAGAGGTTGATTATCTATGAATGCAAGTTCTATGTGTGTATCCTGTATCATTTCAAAGCAGGAAAAGTTAATCAGGCAGTCTTCGGACGAGGCGAGGAAATCCGAATATATGCACCGGATACTGGAAATTTTTTATCTCCATGGACAGACAGAATCGGCGCCCTGGATTGCGGAACAGATCAATCTGCTGTATAAAGATTTTTGGGGACAGGCAGAAGATTTCACAGACCAAAAACAGCGCTACAATCAGCTGTTGCTTGCTATGGAAAGCATCGTCCCCTGTATTGGGAATGGGAATGCCGCCCCGGGCATGGTTATTAAGCGGCTGAACCAGGAGGCAAGGCAAACTCTGTTTGCTGCAGATGTGATTATCTCAAAGGGACAGGGGAACTTTGAAAGCCTTTACGGCGAGGGGCTTAACCCATATTACTTATTTCTGTGCAAATGTGATCTTTTTGTCCGGCGGTTTGGACTTGCACAGTATGAATCGGTGTTTGCGAGGGAAGAGAGAATAAAAGATGTCGGGCTTGTGGCAGCGCTACGGACGGGGTAGAATATCTGCAGGGCGCATAGATACAGATATTCATACATAATGAGGTAGAAAGAGATGGAAGAATCCCAGTCCCGGAGATATTGCAGGAAATGCCTGACCAGGGAAATGGCCGGGCAGGAAGAATACTATAAATCCCTGCATGAGTATATAGCCAATATTGAGACGGACATGAAAGTACCGGACGAGTTGTATGAGGAGCGGCTGGCCGTCTGCAAGGACTGCGAACTGCTTCTGGAAGGCATGTGCCGAAGCTGCGGCTGTTATGTGGAATTGCGGGCGGCTATGAAGAAGAATGCCTGCCCCAGGCACAAGTGGGAGCGGGTTGACACAGAGGAGTTGTGACTTTCCAGTGGCGGCTCGGGACGGTAATATTCTGCGTTCCGTTCAGAATGCTCTGGAGGCTTTCGTGGAGCGCGTGAACAGGCAGGCCATATAGGAAATGTAATGTTTTTGACGAAAATCAGTAGACATGCGGAGCGAAAGCGGCGGACCAGGCAATTGAAATAGCAGGGGGAGAACAGGTATGTCGTTTACCACTAAGATTATCAGGCAGTCAGGAAAAAATATTTTCCTGATTTTTATTATATGTGTTCTGACGGGCTGCGCAGGTCTGGAAGCCCCCTCCGGTACGGACGCAGGGGCAGAAGAACAAAATGTGACTGCGGACATACAGGAGGCGGCAGCGCCGGAGGACGGCAGCCTGTCCGCCGAATTTGCTGTGGGTAAAATCATCTCCGAGGAAGGGCCAGTGGAGACAGAAAACGCCGTTTACGAGATCGGAGAGCGGCAGACGGAGAGGGGCATCTCCTATCCGCAGATCGTGCTGAAAGGGGAGGAAGATATTTTATGCGGAGCGGAGTTTTTGAATGACTTGCTGGAAAAAGAGTGCGGCGGTGACAGCTATGGGGGATATCAGATTTTCTATGCGGATGAAAATATCTTATCTGTCTGTTTCTGGTATGCCACCGAAAAGGCAGGATTTTTGAGCCTATGGTAATAAATTTCCAGTGTTTGAACTACCG
>CAMWTF010000019.1 GCA_947177105.1 uncultured Lachnospiraceae bacterium
GAACAATAGATACAAAAAATTTGTGGTGATTATAAAAAAATGCAGAATTTGGCAGAGGAAATTGGGTAAATTTATCCTGATACTCCCGTGAAGCAGAGGAGTGCAGAAAGAACTACTATAACGTTTAAGGACGTTACATTTTTGGACATTTGTCAATACAGCACAAAAAAGCAGGTCTTTGGGTCTGCTTTTTTTGTGTAAAAAATAATAAGTGTATAATTTTAAAAGTAAAAATGTTTATTATTAAAGGTTTATTTAGCCAAATAAATATTATACACTTAATTTGTTATAAGAAAATAGTCCTGCAAAAGGACATAAGGAGGAAAAGCAATGAAAAGGTTTAAAAAGTTGTTAGCAGCAGTATTTGCCGGCATGTTTGCCTGCTCGCTCGCGCTCTCACCTTTGTCGGCGCTCGCGGCCCAGGATGCGTCCGGGCTGGAAGAGGGCACGGCTTACCTGAACATCAACAATGATGCGTGGGAAGAGTTCGAGGCGGAGTGGACCAATGCCAAGATTACCGGCGACGGGTCTTATACCGTAGCTATGAAGGCCGCCGAGGGACAGTCCCTGGTGCAGTTTAATGCGCTGGAGGTTGTGAACGGTGAGGCTTATCTGGGAACCGGTTGTGTGCTTACCGTAGACAGCATTAAGATCAACGGTGAGGAAGTGGAGCTTCAGGGTCCCAGCTTTACTTGTTCCGCAGACGGCGGCGGTGAGACCACTCGCGTAAACATTTATAATGAGTGGAACAGTCCCGACCCCACTGCTACGGCAGGGGATGACAAGCATGCGGATCAGCGTGTGGCAGAGGGCAATCTGGAGGATGCTACGGCATGTCTGTTCTCCAGCGATTATGTGAATGCGTCTTCTAACAGTGGTTTTCTGGTAGAGTCTCTGGAGGTTGCTTTCACCGTGTCCGGTTTCGGCACCCAGGCAGGCGCTGCAGAGGCTGGCGAGGCTCCAACCGCCGAAGGACCTGCAATTGCGCATCTGAGCATCAACAATGAGGAGTGGTCAGAGTACGAGGCCGAGTATGTGGACGCAGAGATCACAGGCGACGGCACCTATACCGTTTCCATGACGGCTTCCGAGGGACAGAGCCTGGTGCAGTTCAACGCTCTGGAAGTTGAGAACGGCGAAATTCTGCTGGGCACGGCTTACACCATCACCGTGGACAGCATCAAGATCAACGGCGAGGAAGTGGAACTTCAGGGGCCCAGCTATACCTGCTCTGCGGACGGCGGCGGTGTGAATACCCGCGTAAATCTCTATAATGAGTGGAATACCCCGGACGAGACCGCCACAGCAGGCGATGACGACCATCTTGACAACCGCGTGGCAGAGGGCAGCGTTGCGGATGCCACGGCATGCCTGTTCTCCAGCGATTATGTAAACGCTTCATCCGGCAGCGGTTTCCTGGTAGAGTCCATGGAAGTTACCTTTACCGTGGCAGGCGTGGGTACGGCGGCAGCGGCTGGCGAGGCCACCGAACCGGAGCTCCCCACCCTTGACTTAAACGGCAGCTACAATGCTTATCTGGGTATCCAGACACCTACTTTCTCTTTCCGTAATGCGTTTGACGACGCAACCTACGGACGCGACACCGAGTATTTTAATCAGATCACTGGTTGGGAGGGCAGCGATGCCGTTGTCAGGGAAGGTTCTTTCACCGATGCGGTAATCGAAGGCAATGGTACATATACCGTCTCCGTAAGCGGTATGGATCTGGCGGGAGATTTTGATTCTCAGGATTATTTCAACCTGATTTTCCTGTCCACTGATATTCCCAACACAGGTGAGATCTCGATCTCCGATATCAAACTTACCATTGACGGCAGGGATGTACAGTGCAGCCCCATCTTAAGCCCTGATTCTCTGAGCTATGTGAACATGCTGATTCAGAACATCTGGAACGAGGATGTGGCCACCATCGGCTTCTACACCGTGCCTCCCAAGGAGATGCAGGTAACCTTTACGGTATCGGGCTTTGCCTATGACAATGCGGCGCCGGCTGAGTCAGAGCCGGTTTCCGAACCTGAAGCAGCTCCTTCGTCCGAGTCTGCACCGGCCCAGGCGCCGACTGAAAATTCCTCTTCCGTATCTCCCGTAGTTATCGTGGTGATCGTAGTAGTGGTAATAGCAGTAATCGCTGTAGTGGCAGTTGTTCTTGCCAAGAAGAAAAAGAACTGATTGACAAGAATAGAGTGATATAAAACCGATAGAAACCGGACAGGCGTATCCTGAAAAGATATGTCTGTCCGGCTATTACTCCTCAACATACGGAGGTATCTATGAAAGAGGGAAAAACGAAGAGGGAAGTCCTTGCGGACAGGGTCTATTATGTGCAGCGCATCGTGGCAATCCTTGCGGCGGCGCTGATCTTTTTCCCGGCGGCAAGTCCGTCTCGGATCTGCGCCATGATCAATAAGAACCTGTCGCTGTTTACGTCCGGTATTTCTTATGGCAGCCTGACGGCTGAGATGGGGCGCGCCTTTAACAGGGGCTGGCTGAGCGAGGGAACCATGGCGCTGCTGTGTGCGGCCTCCGTGGTCATGCTGCTGGGCATTGCCGCAGCAGGAGCTGGAGGATGTATGTCTCTAGGCAATTTAAAATTTAAGAAGCTGGGCAATCTGTTTTCTCTGGGCGGGGTGGCAGGGCAGATTCTGGGGCTTGTGCTGATCTATGTGTCTTACCAGCAGGTACTGGGCAGCAGCAGTGTGGACAGAGTAGGGCCCATGTTCCCCGGCGGATATATAGTGTATCTGATATTAGCGGTTCTGTTGTTGGTTTCCTCCATAGCAATCCAGTTTATGCTGCCTAAGCCGGAGGCGGACAGCGAGTATGAGATGGAATCCCGGTTTAAGCTGTTTTTGATATTCCTTCCCTTTGCGGCGCTGTGCTTCGTATTTAGCTACCTGCCTCTCTGGGGATGGAGATATGCATTTTTTGACTACTCGGCAGGCGGAACCCTTTCCATGGACAATTTCGTGGGCTTCAAATGGTTCACTTCCCTGTTCCAGAGCCAGGCCACCAAAGCGGATGTGGTGCGTGTGCTGCGCAACACGCTGGCGATGAGCGGACTGGGAATTGCCACCAGCTGGTGCGCAATGGCTTTTGCCATCTTTTTAAATGAGATTAAAAATATACGGTTCCGCCGTTTTGTGCAGACCTTTACCACGATCCCCAACTTTATCAGCTGGGTTCTGGTGTATGCCATTGCCTTTGCCATCTTTTCCACAGACGGTTTCGTCAACACGGCGGCAGTTCAGCTGGGAATGCTGGCGGAGGGAGCAACGGGCACCAATTACCTGATGGATGCCTCTCACATCTGGCTGAAGATGCTGTTCTGGGGCATGTGGAAGGGCATCGGCTGGAGCGCAATCATCTACATAGCAGGCATTTCCGGCATTGACCAGCAGCTCTATGAGGCGGCTACCGTGGACGGGGCCGGTCGTTTTGCCAAGATGTGGCATGTGACCCTGCCCGGTCTGATCCCTACCTACTGCGTTATGCTGCTGATGTCCGTTGCGAATATCCTGAGCAACGGTATGGACCAGTACATGGTATTCAGCAATAAGGTGAATATGGACACCATTCAGGTGCTGGATCTGTATGTGTATACGCTGGGTATTACCAATGGCAATATTCCGCTGTCTACAGTGTTCGGCATGGTAAAATCCATAATCAGCGTTATTTTGTTGTTTGCCGCTAACGGCATATCCAAAGCTGTCCGCGGTGAGAGCATAGTGTAAGGAGGTGTGGGACGATGGCGAAAACCAAACAGGAAAAACAGGATCTGAAAGCGGAAAAGGCATATGAGAAGACCCACAAGCCTAAGTGGCAGCTCACACCGGGAAATATTGTCTTCAACATATTAAACTATGCGTTTTACACAATATTTACACTGAGTTGTATCTTTCCCTTTTACTATCTTTTCATCAATACGATTTCTGACAATGATCTGGTGAGAAAGGGACAGGTGACCCTGCTGCCGAAGGGCATCAATGTGCAGAATTACATAGCCATGCTGAATGTATCGGATCTGGGCAACGCGTTTATTGTCTCCATTGCCAGAACGCTGCTGGGCACGGCCCTGATGGTGGCGGCGACGGCGCTGGTAGGCTACCTGGTGACCAAGCAGGAGCTGTGGCACCGGAAGTTCTGGTATCGTTTTCTGGTCATTACCATGTATTTCAATGCCGGAACGATTCCCTGGTATCTGAATATGTCCATGCTGGGGCTGACCAATCATTTTGCTGCATATATTATCCCGGGAATTGTGGCGCCTTATAATATTATTCTGGTAAAAACCTATATTGAGTCCATTCCGGCGGAGCTTGAGGAGAGCGCTCTGATAGATGGGGCAGGCTTTCTGACAGTATTTCGCAGGATTATATGGCCCTTGAGCAAGCCCATACTGGCAACCATAGCCATCTTTGGCGCCGTGGGTCACTGGAACTCCTTTACGGATTCCCTGATCCTGATGCAGAGCGCGCCCTCGCTGTATACTCTGCAGCACAGGCTGTATATCTACCTGAATCAGAACTCCAATATAGCGCAGATGATGAATGCAGGCGGTTCCGGTATACTGCCGACGATGAGCACAAAGGTTTTGAAATACACCATATCCATGGTGACGGTTATCCCGATTCTGCTGGTGTACCCTTTCATGCAGCGGTATTTTGAGAAAGGTATTATGCTGGGAGCGGTAAAGGGATAATGCGTGTCCCGTAATGGAACTTTAATAAGGAGGTAAGTATGAAAAAAATTAAAAAAATCGCTGCACTGAGTTTATGCGCGGCAATGACTGCTGGCCTGCTTTCGGGCTGCGGCTCCAGTCCCGCGGGCAGCAACAGCGGAGATCCTATCACCCTCACCGTGTTCAGCCAGCTGGCCAATTACTCCGGCGAACAGACGGGATGGTCCGCAGACATCCTGCGGGAAAAGTTTAACGTAGTTCTGAACATTGTACCTGACCTTAACGGCACCTATCAGACCCGTATGGAAGGCGGCGATCTGGGCGATATCGTGGTGTTTGGCAGCGACGGCGACCAGTATCTGAACGCGGTCAACGCAGGGCTGCTGTTTGACTGGAACGAGGATAATCTGGTGCAGGAGTATGGTCCCTATATCTATGAGCATATGCAGAATGCGCTGACGCAAAATGCCAATATCTCCGGAGGCACCACTTACGGTTTCGGTCACAATGTGGCGAGCAACATGGAGGATCACGAGGCATTTTTCTATACCTGGGATATCCGCTGGGATCTGTACAAGGAGTTGGGTTACCCTGAGGTAAAGAATTATGACGACATGGTGGAGTTGTTCAAAAAGATGAAGGAGATCTGCCCCACCGACGAGAACGGCAAGCCCACCTATGCGCTGGTGGCATGGCCGGACTGGGACGGCACCATGGCAATGTATGCCAAGGCTACAGTTACTGCGTTCTACGGTTATGACGAGTTTGAAATGGGCTTCTATGATCCTGGTACGGGCAATTTCTACGCCTGTCTGGAGGAGGATGGCCCCTATATTGAATCTCTGCGGTTTTACAATAAGCTGTACAGAGAGGGACTGCTGGACCCTGACTCTATGACCTGCACTTATGATTATGTGCAGGAGAAGGTGGCCGCAGGCGGCACTTTCTTCTCCATTTTTGACTATGCCGGACGTATTCTGTATAATACAGACGAGCATAAGGCAGAGAATAAGATGATGCTGTCCCTGACCCCTTCGGAGGCAACTCCTATTGCGTATGGTATGAGCACCCTGGGCGGCAATCGTATTTGGGCCATCGGCGCCAAGACGGAATATCCTGAACTGTGTATGGAGGTAATCAACTATCTGTGTACTCCCGAGGGCAGAATTACCATGGAGTATGGCCCTCAGGGCGTGAACTGGGACTATGACGAGAACGGCAAGACCTATTTTACTCCTCTTGGAAAGAGTTGTAAGGCGGATATTGAGACTTCCATGGAGGAGGCAGGCTACAAGGGTACTTTCCATGACGGACAGCTGCAGATCAACAATACCACCTGGACGCTGGATGCTCTCAATCCCGATTCCAACGGTGAGAGATACAGGGCTGAGACATGGGAGAGCAATCTGACCGCGGCAGCATGTGAGATTGAGCAGGACTGGAGAGACCACACCGGCTGCAACACCACCGAGGAGTACATGGAGAGCGGCAATTATCAGGTGAAGCCTGCATCCGCCTACACCGCCGCCAAGAAGGGCGACGAGTTCCAGACCAAGTGGGACCAGACCAAGGAATGCATTGTCACCGGCTCCTGGAATGCCATCTACGCCGGTTCCGACGCGGAGTTTGATCAGGTTGTGGAGGACATGATCAAGAGGGCCAAGGAGTACTATTATGATGAGTGTGTTGAGTGGTCCCGCAACGAGGCGGCAACCCTGAAGGCAAGCATCGACGCCATGCAGAAATAAACGAAAAGGACTGTTCGGAAACGGACAGTCCTTTGTATAAAGAGGGAAATGAGCATGAAATTTTTCAGTGTAGACAGTGCGTTTTATAAGTTTATCGTCCGGCTGTGGGATATTATCCAGCTGAATTTCTGCTGGCTGCTGTGCAGTCTGCCCGTAGTTACCATGGGCGCCTCCACCGTGGCGGCATGTTCAGTGGCGCTGAGAATGGCGGAGGATACGGAAGGATATATTGTTCGATCCTTTTTTAAAGCCTTTAAGGAGAATCTTAAGGGAGGGATTCCCTTGGGGCTGGTAGCCTTGGTGGCAGCCTATGCAGTGTATTTGGACTTTCAGTTTTGGAATGCCACGGAGTCGGTTCTGTTTCTGGTCATGGGCATTGTGGCTGTCGTAATCTTTACCATGGGGCTTCTGTATGCTTTTCCGCTGATGGCCCGGTATGAGAACAGCTTTATTAAAACGCTGAAAAATTCCTATGATATTGCCACAAGATACTTTTTGCAGACCCTGCTGGTGGTATTTGTGGTGGCGGTGGAGATAGTGCTCTTTCGGTGGAACACAACCTTGATTCTGATAGGGGTGATCTTGGGACCGGGGATAATCATCTATACGGTCTGCGCCTTTGCCATCCGCTTTTTCAGGCAGATTGAAAAGGAGCCGGGAGCGGTGGTTAACCGGGACGGGGCGGAAAGTGATACAAAACACTAGAGGAGTTTCACAATTGCCTATTATATAGATAAGTAAGAAGGGAGATGAATGCCGGATATGAGAAGAATATTCTGGAAAAAAAAGAAATGCGGTGCAGTGGCGTTAGCCGTTTTGCTGGCAGTGTCCATGTTGGGACTCACAGCCTGCGGGGACAATGAGGGCACGGATCCGTCTTCATCCACGGAGCAGCAGGCTTCGGCGGGAGGCTTTGACAGTGTGGCAGAAGGCGGTTCGGAGACAGAGGATCGGAATGCGGAGACGGAGAATAAAGGCGTAGACGACGGTGCGGTGCGGGAAGGGCTGACCGCTCTGGAGGTGGCGGAGCTGATGGGCAATGGCATCAATCTGGGCAACACCATGGAAGCTTACGGAAGAGCCAGTCTGGGCACCAATGCGCAGCCCACCCAGTATGAGACCTGCTGGGGACAGCCCATCACCACCCAGGAGATGCTGGACGGCATGAAAGCGGCGGGCTTTGACACCCTGCGGCTGCCCGTAGCCTGGACCAACATGATGGCCTTTGAGACCGGCGATTACACCATAGACAGCGCTTATCTGGACAGGGTGGAGGAGATTGTGGGCTATGCCCGCAAGGCAGGCATGTACGTGATTATCAACGACCACTGGGACGGCGGATGGTGGGGCATGTTCGGCTCCGCCAGTGAAGAGACCAGAGCGCAGGCCATGGAACTTTACAAGTCCATGTGGACCCAGATCGGAGAGCGCTTCAAGGATTATTCCGACTATGTGATATTTGAGTCCGGCAACGAGGAACTGGGATTTCGTCTGAATGATACGGATATCGCCAGTGACTCCGGCACGCTCTCGGATGCGGATTGCTATACCGTGACCAATCAGATCAATCAGGCGTTTGTGGATACCATTCGGGCTACCGGCGGCAACAATGCCAACCGGTTCCTGCTGATTGCGGGTTTTGGCACGGATATTAAAAATACCTGTGACGGCAGATACAAGATGCCGGAGGACACGGCGGCGGATAAGCTTCTGGTTTCCGTACACTACTACGATCCCAGCGGCTACTGCATCAATACCAGCCTTGCCACCTGGGGCACCAAACAGGAATATCAGGCCATGAATGAGACATTGGCCATGATGGAGCGTTTTACGAAGCAGGGTTACGGCGTGGTCATCGGTGAGTATGGTGTGCTGATCGAGGACACCGGCAACGAACTGAAAGAGAATACGAAAGATTATGTGCAGAATTTTCTAAATAATTGTGATCTGTACGGTTATTGTCCTGTGCTCTGGGACTGCAATAATCTGTACAGCCGTGACAAATGCGCCCTCATTGATATGGAGATGACCAGGCTGTACACCAAGCACAGCCTGGAGATCCAGTCCGAAATGTCCAGGGAGGATATCATGGCCCAGGCTCGGAAAGAGATGGACAAAGATTACGAAAATGCCAGCGAAGGCGCGGGGGTGGATGACAACACAGCCATGGCGTGGATCATGTTTAACAGCAGCGACTGGAATGTTCAGTACAGCGTGGGTGACACCTATAATCCCGATGCCATGTCGGAAGGCATTGTGGCTGCGGATGTGGAGATCACAGGGGAGGGCACTTACACTGTGGCCCTGGACTTCACCGGGGTCAGCGGCGGCTGCGCCAACAGCACAGTGTTCAGCGCCCTGGCTATTGCCAACGGAGAAAAGCTTTTTCCGGGCTACTATGTAGAGATTCAGGAAATTCTGGTCAACGGTGAACCCTATGAGTTAAAAGGGCAGCCCTATACCTGCAGTGATGACGGAATCGCCACCCGGGTCAACCTGTATAACGCCTGGGTGACGCAGGTGCCCAGTGAGGCTCGTGTCCGTCAGAACAACGGCCAGGAACTGACACCCTGCATTCTGGATGCGGACACCCTGGGCAACGTGGAGACATTGTCGGTGACATTCGAATATGTGAGCGGACAGTAACACTTGCATAACAGAGCGCAGCCGCGTCAGGAGCGGCTGCGCTTTCTGTATTCCGCGGGACTCATTCCCACATATTTTTTGAACTTGATGTGGAAATAGTCGGCATTGTGATATCCCACCTTTTCGGCGATAATATAGATCTTGGTGTCCTCCTGCCGCAGCATTTGCTTGGAATGCTCAATGCGTACCCGGGCTACATAAGAGTTGAAGGTTTCTCCCATCTTTTTTCTGAAAATTCGGCCCAGATAGGAACTGTTATAGCCGAACAGGGGAGCGATGTTTTCCAAAGTGATGTTGTCCGCATAATTATGCTCGATATAGTGCAGAATATCATCCAAAACGCTTTCCCGGGAGGAGTGGGCGATGGCTGACATTATGGCTTCCAGATGTTCCGTAAAGTACTGGAGAATCTCATAGAGATAGCGCCTGGTCTGAATGAACTGAATCAATTCCGCATTGCTCGTAAAAGGAATGTGGGTGTTGGGATACAGGCGGCTCATCTTCTCCCTGATGCATAAGTACAAATCTATGAGAAAGAGTTTTATATCGGCAGTGGGATCTGAAGCCCGACAGAGAGTATCCCGCAACCTGTTCAGAGTTGCGGCGATGCCGTTGCGGCTAAAAGTCTGGATATTGTTTATAAGCGCGGTGCTGTATGCCCCAAGCAGCCCCGAACCCATGGGAGCCAGGGACTCTTCAAGGCCGGAGCAGGTCTCACAGCTTATGACGTGTTCACCACGGTCACAGAAAAAACGGCGTTCCTGCAGACGGTGTGCGTCTCTGTAGGATTGTTGGACTGCATCCGCCGTGTAGACACATCTTCCGCAGGCAATAAAGAATTCATCCATAAGAGACCATTTCTGTAGGATTTTTTCCTTTTCGCATTGCTCCAAAAGGGCATTAAATTTTCCAATGGCATAAGAGCCTTTCAGGACGAATACTTCCATATTATCTATGACAATATCGTCATAAAATTGATGGTCCTGATTGGCAAGGCGGAGCATGTCCCCCAGATGATAACGTGTCTCCTGGCTGTATGTGTTGTACTTTTCACAGATTACTGCCTGATATATATCCGCATCCATGTGCAGATCGAAGAGTATTTGTTCTGACACGGGCGTCACTCCCAACAGAATCTCTCTCACGATAATCTCCCGTGCTTTTTGTCGATAATAGGCAAGGGGATCATCCACAATTGCTATGTGCTCCATAAGTCTCTCCATCTATGATTTCGCTTTCCCCATGGAATTTTACCATAGAATCAGCGCTTGCGCAAGAATCCATCCAGAAGCTTTCCTTGCTGTCCCACTCTGAAAAGTATCACTTCTCTCGTTGAATAAAAACGGGGGATGTGCTATAGTGTTATTGGAAATAAGCAAACGACACGGGTAGGGAGGAGCAAAATGGCAACCGTAAGTCTGAATCGATTGATCGAAAAAATGAAATTGGAGAACCTGACGCCGGAACTGGATCTTTGCAAGGAGAAGATCACCCAGCCCGACATCAATCGTCCTGCCCTGCAGCTGGCAGGATATTTTGAGCATTTTGATGCCGCAAGGCTGCAAATCATAGGTTTTGTGGAATACACTTACCTGGAGGGTCTGGATGAGACCCGCAAGCGGGAGGTTTATGACAAGTTATTTTCCTATGAAATTCCTGCCTTTGTCTTTTCCCGGGAGCTGCAGCCCGATAAACTGTTCATGCAGTATGCGGTGGAGCACAATATCCCCATCCTGTCCACGAAAAAGTCAACCTCCTCCTTCATGGCGGAGTCCATCCGCTGGCTCAATGTGCAGCTGGCCCCCTGTATCTCCGTGCATGGCGTATTGGTGGATGTCTACGGCGAGGGTGTGCTGATCACCGGCGAGAGCGGCATAGGAAAGTCGGAGGCGGCCCTGGAGCTGGTAAAGCGAGGACACCGCCTGGTGACGGACGATGTGGTGGAACTGCGCAAAGTCAGCGATGATACTCTCATCGGCAGCGCGCCGGATATCACCAAACACTTCATCGAACTGCGGGGTATCGGAATCGTGGACATCAAGGCCATGTTCGGCGCCTCCTCCGTGAGAGAGACCCAGTCCATCGATCTGGTGATCCGCCTGGAGGATTGGGACAAGGAGAAGGAATACGACCGTCTGGGCCTGGAGGAGAATTACACGGAGTATCTGGGCAACAAGATCGTGTGCCACAACATTCCCATCCGCCCCGGCCGGAATCTGGCGATCATCTGTGAGACCGCCGCCGTGAACCATCGCCAGAAGAAGATGGGGTACAATGCGGCTCAGGAATTGTATACCCGGGTGCAAAATTCTCTGGCCAGAAGAAGGGAAGAGGAGGACTGACGACATCCATGCATAAAATAGGACAAAACACGTATATATAAATCAGGGAGGGCGCAAGTAAAATGAAAGAATACGCAATCGGAGTAGACATCGGAGGCACTACAGTAAAGCTGGGGCTGTTCGACCGGCAGGGGCAGGTGTTGGAGAAATGGGAGATTCCCACGGTGAAAGAGGATCAGGGTTCCCATATCCTGCCGGACATTGCCGCCAGCATCAAGGAGAAAATGACCTCCAGAGGGCTGACGAAGGCAGAGATTCTGGGTGTGGGTGTAGGCGCGCCGGGCCCTGTGGACGCAGAGGGCACTGTGCATAAGGCGGTGAACCTGGGATGGGATGTGTTCAATATCCCCCAGGCATTGCAGGCGCAGCTGGATCTGCCGGTGAAGGCAGCCAATGATGCCAATGTGGCAGCTTTCGGCGAGATGTGGCAGGGCGGCGGCAAGGGCCATGCCAACATAGTGGCCGTGACGCTGGGCACCGGCGTGGGCGGCGGCATCATTGTGAACGGCAGCATCCTCACCGGCGCCACCGGCGCGGGCGGCGAAATCGGACATATTCATATTGAAGACAATGAGCCGGAACCCTGCGGCTGCCAAAATCACGGCTGTCTGGAACAATATGCCTCCGCTACAGGGGTGGTGCGTCTGGCCAGACGGCGTCTGGCGCAGGACCAGGAGCCCAGCATACTGCGCAGCCGCAGCGAACTGTCCGCCAAGGCAGTGTGGGACGCGGTAAAGGCAGAGGACCGGGTGGCTGTCCAGATTGCGGAGCAGTTTGGCGAATACCTGGGCAAGGGGCTGGCGGCGGTGGCCGCAGTGGCCAACCCGGAGGTGTTTGTCATCGGAGGCGGCGTGTCCAAGGCGGGGGAGATCCTGTTTGACTATATCCGCCCGGCCTATGAGAAATATGTTTTTCACGGCTGCAGGAACGCCCGGTTCGCTCTGGCAACCTTGGGCAATGACGCCGGCATCTTCGGCGCGGCGGGATTGATCATAAATGAATAAGCGATATGCCGTAAAGCGGGCGGTTAGGAGAATGGATGATAAGTAATGCAGTGTTAGAGACCCTGGAGGGTTATGTTCCCCGGGAAAATATCCGTCTGGGAGAGCCCATGAGCAGACATACCACCTTCCGAATCGGAGGAGAGGCGGACTGCTTCGTGGAGATAGAAAACATGGAGCAGCTGATACAGGTAAAGCGCTACCTGCAGATGATAGAAATGCCCTGGCTGGCGCTTGGCAACGGCAGCAATCTGTTGGTCAGCGACAGGGGGTACGAGGGCGTGGTATTGCATGTGGGCCCCCGTATGCAGCAGATCCAGGTCCAGGGAAACCGCATGGTGGTTCAGGCGGGGGCGCTGATGGCCCAGGTGGCAAAGACTGCCTGCGAGCAGGGCCTGACAGGAATGGAGTTCGCCTCCGGCATCCCCGGCACCATGGGCGGCGGCGTGATTATGAACGCGGGGGCCTATGACGGAGAGATCTCCCAGGTGGTCACCCAGGTCAAGGTGGTGGACCGCGACGGCAATGTGCTGGAACTGGACAATGCCACTATGGAATTTGGCTATCGGACCAGCGCCATCAAGCATCAGCCATTCACAGTGGTGGAGGTTACCTTGCAGCTGGCGCCGGGAGAGCGGGAGGCTATCCAGAGCCGGATGGAAGAGTTGGCGGCCAAGAGGAGAGAGAAGCAGCCGCTGGAATATCCCAGCGCAGGCAGCACATTCAAAAGGCCGGAGGGCTACTACGCCGGGGAACTGATTATGAAATCAGGACTTAGAGGCTTTCAGATCGGCGGGGCAAGAGTGTCGGATAAGCATTGCGGTTTCATTATTAATACGGGAAAGGCTACCTGTGAGGATGTGCGTGATCTGATTGCCCATGTGCAGGAGAGAGTCAAAGCCTGCTTTGGAGTGGAACTGGAGACGGAAGTAATATATATAGAATAAAATGGAAGGATTAACATCAACATCCAAATACTGATTGGTAGATATCATGGGATGCAAATAAGACGAAGCAACTGGGAGCAGGGAAGGAGCGGACAAAAGATGCGCTTTGTGGTAGTGACGGGAATGAGCGGCGGCGGCAAGCGTACCGCGCTGAAGATGCTGGAGGATGCGGGCTATTACTGTGTGGATAACCTGCCTGTGACACTGGTGCGTAAATTCGCGGAATTGATCACCATGCCGGGCAGTGAGATCACCAAGGTTGCGCTGGGCCTGGATGTGCGGGCGGACCAGAGTTTTGAGGATGCCACCAAGGTCCTTCAGGAGTTGAAAAGCAGGGAATATAATGTGGAGATCCTGTTTATGGAGGCGGGGGACGATGTGCTGATCAAGCGGTACAAGGAGAGCAGGCGTCTGCATCCGCTGGCTGCGGAAGGGCGTATCGAGGACGGTGTGCGCCAGGAGCGCAGGGTGCTGGAGAAGATCCGCGGACAGGCGGACTATGTGATTGACACCACCAGCCTGCTGACCAGGGAACTGAAGGAGGAGCTTGACCGTATCTTTGTGAACAATGAAGCTTACAACAGCCTGATGGTGACAGTCATGTCATTTGGGTTTAAAAACGGCATTCCGGCGGATGCGGACCTGGTATTTGATGTGAGGTTTTTGCCCAATCCCTTTTATATCGACGAGTTGAAGCACAAGACTGGCAACGACAAGGAAGTGCAGGACTATGTGATGGGCTATGAGGAGTCCCACGCCTTCATGGACAAGCTGGAGGATATGATAAGGTTTTTGATCCCCAACTATGTGAAAGAGGGAAAGTACCGGCTGGTGATCGCCATCGGCTGTACCGGCGGCAAACATCGCAGCGTGACACTGGCCAATGTTCTCTTCCAGCGGCTGAGGGAACAGAGCAGTTACGGGGTGACTTTGCACCATCGTGATGTGAACAACAGCGGAACTTAAAATACCAGATTTATACTGCTTAACAGTTAAAATTGCTGAGTAACCTGACTACATAACGCCAGTCATATACGTTTACCCAATGCAATATGGTAAATTCTGGCGTTATGTAGTATAATAATCTTCAATAGGAGGATGGAAGTGTCTTTCTCAAGGGAGGTAAAGGAGGAGCTTGCCGGGCATACCGGCGGCGCCAGGCATTGCCAACTGGCGGAGCTGGCGGCCATTATGAGCTTTTCCGGACAGTATGGAAGGGACAAAGAGGGCCTGTATACCATTGGTTTCCAGCTGGAAAATGAAGATGTCTTAAGAAAAGGCTTTACATTGTTGGAAAAAACATATAATATAGAAAAGAATATAGGGTTCACAGAGGAGGAGATGCAGGTTTTTTACCGTAATTTCGGGGATCTGCGGGAGCCGGTGGACTCTCGGCTGCTCCAAAAATCCTGTTGCCGCAGAGCATTTTTGCGTGGGGCTTTTTTGTGCGTGGGATCCATCAGCGATCCGCAGAAAGGATACCACCTGGAATTTGTGTGTACCCAGGAGTCCAAAGCCAGACAACTGCAGCAGGTGATGCAAAAGTTTGAGATAGAGGCCAAGATTGTGATCCGCAAGAAATATCATGTGGTTTACATCAAGGAGGGAGCGGGGATCGTGGACCTGCTGAATGTGATGGGGGCCCATGTGGCGCTGATGAAGCTGGAGAATCTGCGGATTATGAAGGAGATGCGCAATTCTATCAACAGGAGAGTCAATTGCGAGACGGCCAATATCACCAAGACGGTGAATGCGGCCAGCAGACAGATCGAGGATATTCTGTTTTTGCGGGATCATTACGGCCTGCAGAAGCTGTCGCCCTCTCTGCGGGAGATGGCGGAGGTGAGACTGGAATATCCAGATGCGCCCTTGAAGGAGTTGGGCGGGCATCTGGATCCGCCGGTAGGTAAATCAGGGGTGAATCACAGGCTCTGCAAGCTCAGCGAGTTGGCGGAGAAGGTGAGAAAATAGGTTAGCATTAAGGAGGAGTATTATGAAAAATTCAACAGTGGAGATCAAGTTGCAGAATGGATTGGAGGCTAGGCCCGTGGCTATGCTGGTGCAGGTGGCAAGCAAGTTTGAGAGCAGGATTTATCTGGAATCCACGGGCAAGAAGGTCAATGCCAAGAGCATCATGGGGATGATGAGCCTGGGACTGGACAATGGCGACCAGGTGACTGTGACGGCGGAAGGCACGGATGAGGAAGCGGCGGTGGATGCCATTGAAAAGTACCTGATCGGAGCGTGAAGATGCGGGCGCTGTTTGTATACAATCCCAAGGCTCTCTCTAATACCCATCTCCGAGCCCACGAAGACTAGGCATCAGAT
>CAMWTF010000020.1 GCA_947177105.1 uncultured Lachnospiraceae bacterium
TACTACATAACGCCAGAATTTACCATACTGCATTGGTTAAACGTATATGGCTGGCATTATGTAGTCCAGGTTACTCGGAAATTTTAACTGTTAGGCAGTATAAATAAGTTTGCTTTGAAGTTCCACAGTTTTCCCGCCAACATAAAAAGCCCTAAGCTGATATACTGCTACCAGCTTAGGGCGAACTTCTATGTCCGTGTTACCACCTAATTTCAGATTTCTCTGCACTCTGCCAGTACGGGACTGCTCCGATACTGCTTCCTGTGATAACGGGGGAACTCCGTTGAAGCCTACTGGGATAGGATATTCCATGCGCCAGGCACTCTTATCCATCTTTTCGGTTCACGGCTCGGAGGCTGCTTCCGCACCAGTTCAATGAAGATTCGCACCCGCCATCTTCTCTCTGCAAAATCCCCGATACCTACTACTCCTCGTCAAAGCCTTTTTCCTTTGGTTGAAACAAACTATATCATCTGAAATAAAATTTGTCAACTGAAAAATATTTCTATGCAATATCCTCCATCTGCGCCGTATACAATCTGTAATAATACCCTCTCTTGGCTATCAGTTCCTCATGAGTGCCGCACTCCATGATACCGCCCTGGTCGATATACATGATCTTGTCGCAGTTTTTGATGGTGGACAGCCTGTGGGCGATGATAAAGGAGGTCCTGCCCTGGAGCATGGCGTTCAAGCCCTGCTGCAGCGCCCGCTCGGTCTGCACGTCAATGCTGGAGGTCGCCTCGTCCAGCACCAGTATAGCCGGATCTGACAGCAGAGTTCTCGCAAAGGAGATCAGCTGCTTCTGCCCCTGGGAAAGCCGGGAGCCCCGCTCCTTTACCTCCGTCTGATAGCCCTCCTGCATACTGCTGATAAAGCTGTCCGCACACACCGTCTCGCTGGCCCGCTTGATTTCCTCCATAGTGGCGTCCAGCTTGCCGTAGCGGATATTGTCCTCGATAGTGCCGGAGAAGATAAAGCTGTCCTGCAGCATGATGCCCATCTGGGAGCGCAGGGATTCCAGTGTCACCTTGGAGATATCCTGTCCGTCTATTAACACCCGGCCCCCATTCACATTATAGAACCTGGAAACCAGATTCACAATGGTGCTCTTGCCCGCGCCGGTGGGCCCCACCAGCGCCACGCTCTCGCCGGGCTCCACGGTGAACGACAGATCTTTCAGCACATCCTTGCCCTCCTCATAGGCAAAAGTCACATGCTCAAAAGTTACCTGACCCTTGATAGGCGGCATCTTCACAGCATCTTCCGCATCCGCCACTGTCACCGGCTCATCCATCGTCTCAAAGATGCGCTCCAGATACGCAATGTTGTTAATGAAGTTATTAAAGATATTGCCCAGGTTCATAATGGGCTGCCAAAATCTGGCGGCGTAAGAAGTGATGGCCACGATCACGCCCAGCTTCACATTTTCCGGTCCCATGACCAGCAGACCCACTATAAACACCGCCGCCCTGACCCATACAGAGATATTGTCAATACCGGGCCACACCAGATTGCTGAATTTTACCGCCTGCATCCAAGCCCCTCTGCAGCGGTCAGCCAGGATACCGAATGTCTCCACATTTTCATCCTCCCGGACAAAGATCTGAGTGATCCTGGCTCCCACGATGTTTTCCTGCAGATAAGCATTCAGGTTGGAATTTTTGTTGGAAACCTGCTGCCATGCTTTTCTCTGGCGCTTCTTCATATACAGCATAAATGCCGCCAGAATCGGTACGCCCGCCATGACCACCAGAGACAGCTTCACATCCACCAGGAACATGAAAATCACTATAAAAATCAGATTCAATATCTCCAGCACCACATTGATCAGCCCGTTGGATAACATATCCGACACGGAGTTTACATAGTTCACCACCCGGATCAAAATCTTACCGTGGGGTCTGTCATCATAGTACTGGAAAGGCAGCATCTGCAGATGGGCAAACAAATCCTTTCGAATATCATAGATAATGCCCTGTCCCACTTTTACCATAATCCGGGAACGTACCGTGGTAAAAATGACGCTGACCGCATAGGTACACACCAATACCAGCACCAGGATTACCAGCATACGCATATTTTTGTCCGGAATGGCCTCGTCCAGCGCTTTCTGTGTCAGCATCGGTCCAAACAGCGCCGTGATGCCGCCGATGGCGCTGAGCGCAAACGCCAGGATCATTCTGCCCATATACTTTTTGATATAAACGGAAGCACGAAGCAGATGGTGGAAATCAAAGGGTGTTTCCAGCACTTCATCTTCCCGGTATGTATTTCTTCTGGCCATATCTACACCTCCTATTTAAGTTCCGCCGACTGTTCGTCAGTGCCAGTAAACTGCTTGGAATCGTCCTGTCCGGTCTGCAATTGTACAACCTGGTAATAATAGCCTTTCTTTGCAATCAGTTCCTCATGGCTACCGGCTTCCGTGATCCGACCGTCCTGAAGCACCAATATTTTGTCCGCATACTTGGTGGTGGAAATCCTCTGGGCGATAATGATCTTGGTGCAAGGGAAATCCAGCTCATTCAGACTGTGCTGAATCTGTTTCTCCGTCTCCATATCCACCGCCGAAGTGGTATCATCCAGGATCAGAATCGCCGGACGCACCGCCAGAGCCCTGGCCAGAGAGATACGCTGCTTTTGCCCGCCGGAGAGGCCCACTCCCCGCTCGCCCACAATGGTATCATACCCCTCAGGCATACGGGCGATAAAGTCGGAAGCCGCCGAATATCTGGCAAATTTTACCACCTGCTCAGAGGTGATATGGCTGTCCCCGAAGGCAATGTTACCGTCAATAGAGTCGGAGTACAGCAGCACATCCTGGGTAGCCAGGCCGATGTTGCCCCGCAGTTGATGCAACTTCATATCCTGCACCAGGATACCGTCCACCAGCACCTCCCCCTCCGTGGGCTCATAAAACCTGGGAATCAGCTGGATCAGGGAGGTCTTGCCACAGCCGGTCTCTCCCATAATGGCTATGGTCTCCCCCGGTTTAGCCATAAAACTCACATTGTGCAGGACGGGCAGCTTTCCGTCCGCATATTGGAAACTTACATTTCTAAACTCAACCCTGCCCTGAAACCGCTCCGGCCTGTCGATGGCACCCGGCTTATCCACGATCTCCGGCTGAGAATAGTAGATCTCCATAACCTTGTCGGAGGCTGCGGAAAATCTCTGAAATTCATTCATGATACTGCCCAGCTGCCGCATGGGGTTGGCAATGGCCCATATCAAACCGGAAAATGCCACATATTCTCCCATAGTGATCTGCTCCCGGATCAGAAAGATACCTCCCACCAGCAGCAGCACTACCGGCATCAGGTTAGCCGCCGACTCCACATAGGGATAATAGGTCAGCCAGGTCAGCGCCGTCTTCTTGTTGGTCTGGGAATAAGATGTATTGCACTCATCAAATTTCTCTATCTCATACTTTTCTCTGGCAAATGCCTTGACCACCCTGTTGCCGGAGATATTCTCCTGAGCGATGGTGTTCATCTCCGCCAGTTTTTCCCGCAGCGCCTTGTGTCTGGGCGCCACTTTGTTCTTAAACAGAATGATGATCAGGAAAATAAAGGGGGCAATGGCAAACATGCACAGCGCCAGCCGCCAGTCCATATAGAAAAAGTACACCGCCGTGGCGCCCATCAATGCCAGGGACTCCACAATGGTACGGATGACCCAGGCGATCATATGCCGCACCGCGTCCAGGTCGCCTGTCATTCTGGTCATCAGGTCGCCTGTGCGGTAGGTGGCATAAAAATGCATATCCTGCCGCTCGATCTTGTCAAACAGATACATGCGGATCTTATACAGCACCTTCTGGGAAACGGCCTCGCCGCCCATACAGGAGAGATAGACGATGGCTGTCCTTACAAAAGTCAGCACCACCATGGCGATGATCAACTCCCAGAACAGATCCCTTTTCGTGGTAAGGTTCTCCGCCGCCTGCTCTCCGCTCAGGAACAGGTCAATGATGCTCTGGGACACATAGGGGACCACCAGCTGCATCACGCTGTACACCACTGTCCCAACAAGACTGGCCCCATACAGCACCCGATACCCCTTCATGTTTTCCCAAAGCCACGTCAGCTTTGGATTTCGCTTCTTTTTCATAATTTACCTCTTTCCGCATAACTGTAGTTGACAATGCAACTACGGCCCTGCCTATGTTATTGCTTAAATCAGTAGTTGAAACGTCAGTTTCAACCGTCCTCCCCGGCAGGCCGTGCGCTGTGGGCCAACGCCCGGCATATCCTGCACTGAATAAGGCTATTCTAGCTCCGGCAGACTTCAGAGTAAATGTACAAAATTGTAGTAAAGATGGCTTTTTTTGCTTCTCTGTGATATACTGAGAAAAAGTGCTTTACAGACACATATGGAACACTAAATTAAGGAGGATTTACCTATGAAACAAATTGCCACTCCCAATGCCCCGGCCGCCATCGGCCCCTACTCTCAAGGCTTTATCGTAAACGGGCTGCTTTATACCTCCGGGCAGATCGCCCTGGATCCGGTCACCGGGGAAGTAACAGGCGCCACCATCGCCGAACAGGCCCACCAAGTCATGAAGAACCTGGGCGCGCTGCTGGAAGCGGCAGGCTCTTCCTATGAAAAAACCGTGAAGACTACCTGTTTCCTGGCGGATATGAATGACTTTGCCGCCTTCAACGAGGTCTACGGCCAATATTTCACCGGCAAGCCCGCTCGCTCCTGCGTGGCAGTGAAAACCCTGCCCAAAAATGTGCTCTGCGAAGTGGAACTGATCGCTGAGGCATGAGCATCTATGCAAGTCAGAGTTTCTGAAGTTCAAGCTGCGGAATTATATTGAATCATTCCAGCCCCCATGTCGCAGTTGTGCTGCGGCTCAAATCCAAGATTTATTCCGGATGAAATACCGCTTGCATTAGGTCTTTCTATCTGCTATACTGTGTCCATATCAATCGATATGGGCACTATTCATTTTCTGGCGTTTTGCCGTTTGATTTCCCGGATTGCTTTTATATATTCCCAGGTGTATTTTTTGTACACTTTTTTACCCATACGATCCGCAGCTCAAAGGACAATCCGCCGAAATCACCCAGCCGCAATCTCCCACACATGCCTGGACTAAATGCTGACCATACCAGAATTTATTTTGCCAGGATGCATACTGTCAGGAGGCTGCGAAACATAAAATAAGGAGAAATGCTTATGGATCACTTCACACCCAAAACACCGGTTAAAAAGCTGCAGTATCTGCAAGCCACCGGGCAACTGCCTCACCCCCTGACCAATGATTACATGTTCAAGGCGCTGCTGCAGAAAAATGAAAATGTATTGAAACACTTGACCTGTTCCCTGCTGCACCTGCGTCCGAATGAGGTGGCCAGCGTGGAGATCAAGAACCCCATTGTGCTGGGCGAAGCTCTTACCGAGGATTTCGACAGCAAGATTTTTGTGTTGGATATCAATGTGCTGTTGAACAATCAGGTGCTGATCAACTTGGAGATGCAGGTTGTAGACTATGAGAACTGGCCGGAGAGAGCTATGACATATCTGTGTCGCAATTTCGATCAACTATCCAGAGGAGAGGATTATATCAAAGCCAAGCCCACCATACATATCGGATTCCTGGATTTTACGCTGTTTCCAAAGCATCCTGAGTTCTATGCAACATATAAAATGATGAATGTGAGAAACCACAATATTTTTACTGACAAGTTTATTCTAAGTGTGGTAAACTTAAAATATATAGAATTGGCAACGCAGGAGGATCAGAAGTGGAAAATAGACTACTGGGCATCTCTCTTCAAGGCCACCACATGGGAGGAACTCAAGATGTTAGCAAAGCAGAGTCCGATATTGGAAGACGCAATTGAAACCATATACGAGCTTACCGCCGATGAATCCATCCGGGAGCAGTGCAAGGCAAGGGAGAAGCATATAAGAGAGATGAATACTATATTAAGAGAACGGGAAATAGCAATTCAGGCAAGAGATGAAGCTGTCCAGAAATTGAATGAAACTAACCATATATTGGATGAAACTTCCCTTAAGTTGGATGAAACAAACCATAAATTGAATGAGTCTAACCATAAATTGAATGAAACTTCCCATAAATTGAATGAAACTAACCATAAATTGAATGAAACTTCCCATAAATTGAATGAAACAATTCAGGAAAGGGACAAAGCTAACCGTCAGTTAGAGCAACAGGCCAAACAAATTGAGCAGTTGCTTCTGGAAAACAAACGTCTGAAAGACCAACAGGCTTTTGATTCATAAATGCTATAAATAGGTCGCTGCATACCTCATGCAAAAATACTTGTATCCGTATCTGGCAAGCAATCGGCTTGCTAAGAATCAGAGGAGCATATCGGATTTTCTCTGATATGCCCCCCTGTGTTCTCTCTATGTTCACTGCCTATTCATCCACAAGTAGATATATATTTCTGGCTTTTACGGTCTGTCCCATTGTTTTTTGTGACTCCGATCTCATGGGACACATTAATAACTCAAACTTACCTTTGTCTCCAGGTAGTCCGGGAGAACAGAATCAATATAGGGAATATCTCCAGCCTGCCCGCCAGCATATCCCATATCAGGATCAGCTTGGAAAAGAGACTGTAGGAAGCAAAATTGCAAGTGGGCCCTACCGCCTCAAAGCCTGGTCCGATATTATTAAAGCAGGCCAGGACGGCGGAGAGATTGGTGGTTATGGAAAAACCGTCCACCGAGATCAACAAAAAGCTGGCAATGATAATAATGACATATGCCGCTACATAGGTGTTGGTGTTGGCCAGCACTTTCTCATCCACTGTCTGTCCGTTCATCCGCACCACCTGTACCCGCTGAGGACGAATAAGCTGGCGGACACTGCGCAGCATATTCTTCACCACCAGCAATGCCCTGCCACATTTAAAGCCGCCGCCTGTACTGCCAGCGCAGGCGCCAATAACCATCAGGAACAACAGTATAGCCTTGGAAAATCCGGGCCACAGATCAAAATCCGTGGTGGCATACCCTGTAGAAGACACAATACTGGCCACTTGAAATGCCGTATGTCTCACGGTCTCCTCCAGAGTATCGTAATAACCACGCAAATTCCAGACAATCAGCAGAATGCTGGCCAAAATAATTCCCAGATACATCCGCAGTTCCTCGTCCTTGAACACGCTTTTGATCTGCCCCAGGAGCAACAGATAATAGCAGCTGAAATTCACACCGAACAATAGCATAAACACCGTGCAGACATTTTGGATATAAGGACTGTATCCGGCAATGCTATCCCCCTTGATGCCAAATCCCCCCGTGCCAGCCGTGCCAAACGCCGTACACACCGCATCAAAAACCGGCATTCCGCCTGCAAGCAAAAATATCACGTTCAATACCGTCAGCGCAATGTAAAGGATATACAGGATCTGCGCCGTCTGCTTCATCTTTGGCACCAGCTTGCCCACATTAGGGCCCGGGCTCTCTGCCCGCAGCAGATGCATGGTAAAGCCACTGCCTCCCTCACCGCCCATGGGAATAGCCAGCAAAAACACCAGTACGCCCATGCCGCCCAGCCAATGGCTGAAACTGCGCCAGTACAGGATGCCATAGGGCAGCCCTTCTATCTGCTCCAGGATAGAAGCCCCCGTGGTGGTAAAGCCGGATACTATCTCAAACAGGGCATCCACATAGTTCGGAATCGCCCCTGACAGGAAAAAGGGCAGACAGCCCAGCAGACTCATAAACAGCCAGCCCAATCCCACGCACACCAGTCCCTCCTTGGCGAAAAAATTCTTTTTCGCCTTACGGCACAGTAGCCTGAGCAATACTCCCAGCCCCCACAGGATCACAATCGTAACGGTAAACCCCATGACGGAACTATATTCCTTCATGCATAAGCTGATAATCAGCGCCGGCATCATAAATATGCTCTCAACCATCAAAAGCAGACCGATAAATTTACCCATCATTTTGTAGTTCATTGTCGTTTCCTATCTCCATCTGCCCGCTCCGGCGGGCACTGTATTAAAATGAAGAGTGCCTCATTTAGTACCTGCCGCGCAAGTCCTGCATTCTTCTCACAAAATCCCCATCACTCAAAAATATCGTTCAACTGATAGATCACCCTGTCCCCATTAGTCACGATAATCACCGTATCTCCTCTGTTAAAGGAAGAGTCGCCGTTAGGAATCTCCTGCTGGGCGCCCTTAGCAATGCAGGCCACCAACACATTCTTCTTGAGCTTCAGCTGTTTCAGCGGCTCTCCACAGTGCGAGGTGTGTTCATCCACCAAAAACTCCATAGCCTCCGCCTGGCCGTCTGCAATGGAATATACGGTTCTGGCCGCACCGGTCTGGTTCTGCATAGCCCGCACGTAGCGAACAATAGTATTGCAGCACAATTCCTTGGGGCTGATGATACTGCCCAGAGACAGATTTTCCAAAATATTTTTGTTATTCACACGGCCCAGCTTGGTAATGATCTGGGGCACACCGCAGCTGCTTCCATAGAGAGAAATAATCATATTCAATTCATCTATACCTGTCAGCGTAGCCAGCGCATCACAATTGGAAATCCCCTCGCTCTCCAGAAGAATTTCACTGCTGGCATCCCCCTGGACGATTTCGGCGTACGGTAGCAAATTTGCCAGATCCACGCAGCGTTGAGCATCCTGCTCCACAATCTGTATCGAAATCCCGCTCTTTTCCAACTGCTTTGCCAAGTAGATGGTGACACGCCCGCCGCCGCACACCAGCACTCTCTTGACCTTGTGGGTGATAATGCCCAGATTGCGCAGCAAAACAGCCAGTTCATTGCTGGGAGCCGTCACGAAAATCCTGTCTCCCTCCCGCAGCACAAAATTGCCGTCCGGAGCTACCGCTTTACCGTTTCGCAGCACAGTGCATACCAGAATCTTACACTTGACAATATTGTTCATATCGTTCAAAGCCACATCACAGAGCTTGCTCTGCTCGTTAAGCTTCAGTTCCACCAGCTCTACCCTGCCTCTGGCAAAGGTATCCCTCTTTAGGAATCCCGGATATTTCAGCAGTTTACTGATCTCTATCGCCGCCTGCCGCTCGGGATTGACTGCCATGGACAGTCCGAACATGTCTCGCATCTTGTAGATCTGTTGGGTATATTCCGGATTTCGCACCCGGGCAATGGTATGGAGACGGGAATTCATGGCATGGGCCGTCATACAACACAGCAGATTGATCTCGTCCGCTCCTGTCATAGCGATCAACAGATCCGCCTCTTTTATTCCTGCCTGCTGCAGCACCTCCATAGTGGCACAATTCCCCTGTATCACCATCACATCATATCGTTCCTGTGTACTCTCCAATACTTTGGAGTTGGCATCTATCAAAGTCAGATCATGCCCCTCCAAAACAAGCTGTCGGGTCAGCGTGGAACCCATCTTGCCATCTCCCGCAACGATAATATTCACAATCTTATACCTCCTAACTCCCATCTGCCCGCTTCAGGCATTCGGTCATTTATCCGTGCGCAGTACGAGAACTTGCTGTTTTAGAGTTCCGCATCCGACCTATCCCAAAGTAGCGGACATCATATCCCGCACCAAGGACACCACCTGTTCCTTTGTGGCTCTGCCCTTTACCAGCGGATCATTCCGGAAAGCTTCCACCACCATATCCACATCCCTATTGTCTCCCAGCACCACCTGCATGATACGATCATGGTTCTCCAGATGGGGAATGATCAGCTGACGCACCTGCTCCGGAACGCTCCCCGCCAGCACCGGACGTATGGCATCCCTCTCAAACACGGCATTGGTCTCCACCACAGCATTCTCCGGCAGGTTGGCGATCTGATGTCCTGTGTTGGGAATATTCACATTGCTCACTACCCGTTCTAATCCGCACAACGCCTTGATCAGCAATATGCCCTCCTCCCCTGTAGGTTCCAGCTTGATCTCCTCCTCACCGCTCACCAGCCTGCGGCTGCGTTCCAGGCGCTTCTGCAGATCCTCTTTTCTCCATGCTACTGTGGTGAGGCCGAACTTCCAGCCCGCCACCGTCTCCGGATTTTGCAGGTACTCGTTACCAGGCATAAACTCTGCCAGATGGCGATCTCCCGCCGCCGCAATCAGTCCATAACGCTTAAACAGATCCATTTTAACACGATGGGCACAGGCAAAGGTGGAATTCATCCAATGATTGTCCTCCTCCTCGAATCCCTCCTCAAAGTGGGCATCTATATATTTTCTATAGACCGGGAACAAATCAATCCCCTTATAGCTGGCATAGTCAAACCAGGTAAAATGGTTGATGCCCAGCACATTGACATGGACATCCCGCCGGTCTATGGGACCACATCCCAGTTCTTTAGATGCAATGGATGCCAACACCTTCTGGGTGCCAAACACCTCATGACAGCAGCCAAATGCCTTAATCTGTGGGAACACCTGGTACAGCGCCTTCACGCACAAAGTCATGGGATTGGTATAGTTAATGACCCAAGCCTCGGGACAATATTTCTTGATGGCTTCCCCAAACTCCATAAACATGGGAAGTGTGCGCAGAGCACGCATCATGCCTCCCGGCCCCGCTGTATCACCCACAGACTGGTAGATGCCCAGACGCTCCGGCATATGAACATCCGCCTCCATCTCATCAAAGGTCTTCGGCAGAATGGAAATCACCACAAAGTCCGCGCCAGATAGCGCCTCCTGCAGCGTATCTTTCACCACATAATCCCACTTACCGGACACTTCCTCCCGCTGCTTTTGCCGGTTGCCTATGATGGCATTGGCCTCTGCCGCCTCCCTGTCTATATCGTACAGGCGTATGGTGCCGCTAATCCGGGATTCCATGGCCAAATCCGTCATGAAAGTCCAGGCCCAGCCCCTGGATCCTCCGCCAATGTAGGCAATCTGGATATCTGCTACCTTGTCAGCTTCGTACTTCATTTTCTTTGTCCTCCTATTTTAAGTTCCGTTTAAGTTCCGCATATCCCCTGCCAGTACTCAAACCGGTGATCCATTTTCGCCCGCTTTAGGCGTACTAATATGGATCACCGCACGGGCCGGGGATATACTGCTTTTTAGATTACACAATGGGCGAAAGGTGCGGATCATCCGGGGATGATCCACACCTCTTATAAATCTTTTTGCAAATCCTGTTCCAGTACTGCTGACAGATGGCTATATAATCCGCCGCACTGCCAAAATCGGCCGATAATTGGCATTGCTGACCTTGATTCCTGTCCTCTGAGTGCTGGCATGTACAATCTTGCCTCCCCCAATATACAGGGCCACATGCCCTTCATAGCAGATTATGTCTCCCGGCTGGGCTTCGCTGTACTCTACGCCCCGCCCGGCGCTTCTCTGAGAATAGGAAGTCCGGGAAATATCATAGCCATAGTCCTGATACACACGATACGTAAACCCGGAACAGTCGGCACCGTTTGTCAGACTGGTTCCTCCCGCCACATAGGGATTGCCCACGAACTGGAGGGCATACTTGGCAATCTGCTTGCCCTTGTCGCTGCCGGAGGCATTGTCCACAACGGAAGCGTAATTGGTATTGTTCGTAACCTTGGGCGGATTCTGCGCCGCTGCCGCCAGCGCCGCCTGACGCCGTCTCTCCTCCTCTTTCCTCCGTTCTTCCTCCTGCAGCTTCTTCAGCTGCTTCTTTTCCTGCTGCAGCAGGGCCTTGGCCGCTGCAGCTTCCTGCCTGGCTCTGGCGAGCAGGGCCGCAAAATTCTCAGACTGCTTCTGCAGCTGTGCCATCAGCTGATCGCAATAGTCCTTTTGCTCCTCCATCTCAGCCTTATCAGCCTCCAGGGACGCCTTATCAGCCTCCAGCTGATCCCACAGATCACGCACCTCTTTCCGGGTTGCCTCATACTGGTTCAGCATCTCCTGGTTATAGGCATTGACACTCTCCGCATAGGTAACCCTGTTCAGCATATCGCTGAAACTGATGTTGCTGAAAAACATGGCCATCAGAGTGTCATCGCCTGTCTCATACATAAAGCGAATCTGCAATGCCATGGCATCCGCCTGATCCTGTTCTTTCTGCAGCGCCGCCTCATAAGCCTGGCTGGTCAGTTCGATATCCTCTTCCTTCTGGGCGATATCATCCTCCAAAAGATCAATACTTGTCAAAATATTGATAATCTCCGCATTCAGATCCTCCATCTGCTCATCCAGAAGATCCTGTTCATCCTCCAGATCGGAAATATTGTCATTGATCTCCTCCAGCTGGTTTTCGGTATCTTCAATAGCCTGTTCCACCTCTTTAATGGTGGTGGCCCAGATATCCATGGTGGCTCCGGACAAAGTGGAAATTATCAGGGCCGCTACCATCACAGATATTATTCTTTTTTTCACCCTGGATCTTATCGTCATCACAGTTCCTCTCTATATTGTAGTTCCGCATCCGTTCCATAAACAAGGAACGATTCTGCTGTGTCTGGCAGCAGCCCTTGCAGACGCCGGCAATGCCTCTGCGCCCTCTGCGTCTGCCGCAGAGCAAGAGTGCGCTGCGGACAAAGAAGGGCAGAATCATCCCCGGAAACTGCGCTGTTACAGCTCACAGTTATTCACAGTTCTAGGGAACGGGATCACATCGCGGATGTTGCCCATACCGGTCAGATACATAACGCACCGCTCAAAGCCCAGGCCAAACCCTGCGTGGCGGGCAGATCCATAGCGGCGCAGATCCAGATAGAAACCATAGTCCTCCTTGTTCAACCCCAGCTCCTCCATGCGCTGCTCCAGTACATCCAGATGATCCTCACGCTGGCTGCCGCCAATGATCTCCCCAATGCCGGGCACCAGGCAGTCCATGGCCGCCACAGTCTTGCCATCCTCGTTCAGCTTCATGTAGAAAGCCTTGATCTCCTTGGGATAATCCGTCACAAACACAGGACGCTTAAACTCCTGCTCCGTCAGATACCTCTCATGCTCCGTCTGTAAGTCACAGCCCCAGAACACCTTATAGTCAAACTCATCATTATGCTTTTCCAGAATCTCAATGGCCTCCGTGTAGGTAACATGGCCGAAGTCGGAATTAACCACATGGTTCAGCCGCTCGATCAGTCCCTTGTCCACGAACTGGTTGAAGAAAGCCATCTCCTCCGGAGCGTTCTCCAACACATAACGGATAATATATTTCAACATACTCTCCGCCAGCATCATATCGTCTTTCAAATCGGCGAAAGCCATCTCCGGCTCGATCATCCAGAACTCCGCCGCATGGCGGGTGGTGTTGGAATTCTCCGCCCGGAAAGTAGGACCGAAGGTATAAATATTCTTAAAGGCCATGGCAAAGGTTTCGCCGTTGAGCTGTCCGCTCACCGTCAGATTGGTGGGCTTGCCGAAAAAGTCCTGCGCAAAGTCAATCTGGCCCTCTTCCGTTCTGGGTACATTCTGAAGATCCAGGGTCGTCACTTGGAACATTTCTCCTGCCCCCTCGCAGTCGCTGCCGGTGATCAGCGGGGTATGCACATACACAAAGCCCCTCTCCTGAAAAAAGTTGTGGATTGCGTAGGCGATCAGGGAGCGCACACGGAACACTGCCTGAAAGGTGTTGGTCCGGGGACGCAGATGAGAGATGGTGCGCAAATATTCAAAGCTATGGCGCTTTTTCTGCAAAGGATAGTCTGCGCCGGAGGGACCCTCCACCAGCACCTGGGCCGCCTGCATCTCAAAGGGCTGCTTGGCATCGGGGGTCAGCACGATAGTGCCCCGGATAATCAGGGCCGCACCCACATTGATCTTACAAAGCTCCGCAAAATTGTCCAGCTTGTCGCTATATACCACCTGCAGCGGCTCAAAGAACGTGCCGTCGTTTATTACCAGGAAACCAAAATTCTTGGAATCGCGGTTGTTCCTCACCCAGCCGCCCACAGTAACCTCTTTGTCGGCATAGGCCGCCCTGTCACGATAAAGATCCTTGATGTCTGTCAAATTCATCTCTTTTTCCTCCTACTGATTAGTATACCGCAGATTAATATTCTGTAACCTGGGCATTCTGGGTCAGAAATTCCAACACCCTCTCAAACATAAAGTATTCCCTGTACTCTTCCCTGTCCAGTTCACCAAGGAAATCCTCCACGGTGTCATAACCGCCCTGAGCCGCATACTGCTCCAGCTTCTCCTGTAGTTCCTCATCCGATATATTTAGTTTCTCCACGTTGGCCACGGCTTGGACAGCCAGGCTCTGCTTGGCCGCCACCTCCGCGTATTGGTCCAGAAAGGCCGTCGAATCCATAGCATAGTTGTACATACAGAAAGTCTCCAGATCCACTCCCATGGACGCGCTGTCCGCCTCCAGACCGGCCTGCACATTATTCCGGTACTTCTCCAGAACCGCCGCCGGAATCTCCTGAAATACACATCCGTTCACCAAACCGTCCAGCACAGCATTCTCCAGCGTGACCTGGTAGCTGTTCTGCACGTTTGTCTCCAAATAGTCGTGTACGAACTGCTGCATCGCCTCCACTGTGGTGATATCCGGAACACCAATACTGGCAACCACTTCATCACTGTACTCCGTAGGCAAAATAAAGTTCACAGTCACGGTGAAGACAACGGCCTGCCCGGCAAGCTCGGCATTGTCATACCCTGCCGGAAAACTCAGTTCCAACTCTCTGGTATCACCGGGCAGCGCACCGATCAACCCCTCTTCAAAACCCGCGATAAACCGGCCTGAACCTATCTCCAGTGTAACGCCGCTGGCCGTGCCCCCCTGAAAGGCCACATCGTCCTTTTTGCCTACATAGTCAATATTCACAGTATCGCCCAAAACAACTTCCCGATCCGTGATACCGCCCAGCTCCTTCGTAACGGAGTCCATATATAACGCCCGCATCAGTTCCGCCTCCTGAGCCTCGTCCACAACAGCTGACGCCACCTGCACGGGGATCCCCATATACTCCCCCAGCGTCACATATTTTTCCACCTTCATATCCTTCAGGGCACCCGATTGGCTGCCGCAGCCTCCCAGCACACCCAACGCCAGCAATGCGGCCAGCGCTATTGCGATCTTCCTTCTCATATTTTCCCTTTTCCTCTCTAAACAAATACACTATCCTTTATACCACAATTCCGCCTTCAGTAAAAGACTTATTTTTACTTTTCACACTCCGACTCAGCAACCCCTGCAGGGCTGTTTTCAAGTATGGCGCCTGTTACATATTTATACTGCTTAACAGTTAAGATTTCCGAGTAACCTGACTACATAACGCCAGCCATATACGTTTAACCAATGCAGT
>CAMWTF010000021.1 GCA_947177105.1 uncultured Lachnospiraceae bacterium
AGTTCCTTTAATCGGTTTAGTTTCTGCCCCTTTGAAAGATGTACCGTTTCCAACTCTTGGTTTTCCCGATTGATGTTGCCCCTCTCGGTCTGTATGCCCTTGCGTTCTAAAGCGTTGGCAACCGCCCCGATATGGATTGTCGGCTCTCTGTCAATGCCCTGTTCCTTAAAAGAACGGTGTTCCCAATGTACCGCAAGTCGAATATAACGCCCTCACCCATCCATTCTATCTTTTTAGCTAAATTCACAAATAAGAAAAGCCCTGTATCATACAGAGCCTTTCTAGCCTTTGATCATTCACTCATTGTTGTTTCATTTTTCTACAAAAACAATAATATTACAGATATATCTCTGCCACTTTAGCAGAATTAGCTTTTCTTACGATAAGTTCCGACTGTTTTGCTTCTCCGCTTTCATACCGCTTTTCATCTCCGGTCTTTTATTTTGCAATACGCCACCGCCACCACCGTGCTGACCAGCGTAGCCAGGATGGAAGGCGCTATGATCGCCGCTGGGCGGGTACTGCCATACTGGCTGCGGTAGGCAATCATATTTACAGGAATCAACTGCAGGGAAGATATGTTCAGAATTAGGAAGGTACACATTTCCTTGCTGGCCATCCGGCCTTTTACTCCCTGTGAGCCCTTTTTCCTTCCTTCCCCTTTCTCCGGCAGCCCTCCGCCCGGATGTCCCTGAAATAAATCCTCCAGATACTCGGGATTCCCCCTCTCCGCCTCCAGCTTCGCCAGCTCCTCCATGGCCTTCAGCCCTGCCGGGGTGCAGGCCCAGCCCAGCCCCAGCACGTTGGCGATAATATTGGTGGCGATGTATTCTCTGGCCTTATGCCCCTTGGGAATCCTTGGAAACAGAAAGCCCAGCAGCGGACTGATCCCCCTGGTCAGCTTTGCCACCAGACCCGCCTGCTGGGCAATCTCCATCAGCCCCATCCACAGGGCCATGACTCCCGCCGTGGTGATGCACAGGGATATCCCCTCCCCTGCGCTGTCCAGCGCCGCGTTGGTGATAGCCTCCAAATTGCCGGTAAATGCAGCATAAATAATGCCGATGGCGATCATGGCCGCCCACAGATAGTTCAGCATTGTCCCTCTTTCCCTGCCTCTCTTATGCAGGCAGAGCATCTGACTTTATACCAACATATTCCAGTGGGATCTCCCACAGAACAAATTTTTCGGATATCCCCAAAAAAAGGACAACCGATGACCGGTTGTCCCCTGCTGCCTTATTTGCTGAATAATCCTTTCAAGGCATCCACTGCGTCTGAAACATTGTCCACCGTCAGCTTTGCCTTGACCCCCTGGATCACCTGATTTATCACATCATCAGGCAAATCCACACCCAGTATGCTCTCCAAAGCCTTTACCGGCTCCTTCTGGAATTGCTCCTGCAATTTTTTGTCCTTGCTGATACTTTCCACTGCCTTTTTGATCTGTTCTTTTATATCCATGCCCATGTACTCCTCCTCTGTTTTTATGGATACTCCTATTATAAAGGACAATCCGAACTTTTGTAAAGAATATAAATTCTCTATTTTCCCTTCTATACTTACTAACGATTAGATTTTCCTTTCCGCACAGCGCATGTTGCCCGATTATGCGACATACGCTGTGCGGAAATTGGAAAATCTTAGCGTTAGTCAGTATAATTTCCTATCCGTAGCACGGCAAAGGACAGCGGCGGCAGCACAATGCCTTCAGGACCCGCAAGCTGCTGCTCATAAGGAGCGATCTTTTGAGGCTCCTGGATGCTGTTGTGGGCATCCCCCTCCGAACCTGTCAGGATTGTGGCCTGTATCCTGCGCTTGTCCGCCCATATCTCAGGAAGTTCCAAATCTATTTCCTGCGGCTCATCCCCGGAGTTGACAATCTTGAGGATGACCTCCCCCGTTTTCTCCCTGCAGCTGACAGAGTAATAGAGCCCCTGGGCCGCCGCATCCTTGTCCATACAGGTTTCCAACATGGCATCACCCATGTTGCAGGCATACATCTTCTGCACATAATAGCTGGGGCTGCCGTAGCAGGCCGTCCCGTCGAACCATATCATGTCCGGGGACCACTGGGCATATCCCAGCCTGGCAAACAGCGGCGCATAGGAAGCCAGATAAACCACGTCCGCATTCCTCTCCACCCCGGTGAGGAACGCCGCCTCCGCCAACGCTCCTTCCAGCGTATTGGCCTGGGGCTTATTGAACCCACTGTCGGGATGGGCCGCATATTCCCCGGAGAACACCTTCACTTCCCTGGGGTAATTGTCATAAAAATCCACATGATCGTAGAGCCACTGAGGCTTCACATAATAATGCTCGTCCACCGCATACACAAAATTCTCCTGCTTTCCATGGGCGTGATAAAATTCCCATGCCTTGTCATATCTCTCGGAGGTGACATCCGGCCCGGCAGATCCAATGAGCCTGATATGCGGATCCTGCCCGTGTATGGTCTTTTCAAAAATCTCGTACCGTTCAAAGAAATCAGCCCGCTCCGTCTGCCACTGCTCATTGCCCACACCCAGCAGAGACAGTCCAAAAGGCTCCTTATGCCCCATCCGGGCGCGCACGTCCCCCCAGGGAGTGCCTTCCTCTCCGTTGGCAAACTCAATCAGATCAAGCGCGTCTTGCAAAAACTCCTGAAACGCAGGGTTGTCAATAGCCACCATCTCGTCGGACTGATACTGGCATGCAAAGCCCACGTTCAACACGGGCAGGGGCCTGGCGCCGATCAACTCGCAGAGCAGGAAATACTCATAATATCCCAGCCCCAATGTCTGATTGTAATGGCTGTACTTGCTCTCGTACCGGTTCTCCTCGTTATTGCCGTGTACGGCCCACCGGTTCCAGTTATTCCTCCTGGCCCACACAGGTTTCAGGGAATCCTTGAATCGATAGCGGTTTGCCAGGGTGTTCCCCTCCACGATACATCCTCCCGGGAAACGCAGGAAACCTGGCTTAAGCTCCTTCAGCATGTCAAACAGATCCCGGCGGAAGATCCCGCTGACGGCATCGCCGGGAAACAGGGATACAAAGTCCAGTTCCACCGTGCCGGGCTCGGACAGGGCCAGAACAAAGCTTCCCTTCTCCACATCCTCCTCAGCCCGCATGACCGCCTCATACTTGCGGAAATGATTGTAAGTCTCCTCCTGTCCTTGGGAGGCGGCGACCCCGACCCGGGCATACTGCGCGCCGCCCTTGTCCACAAAGGCTTCAAAATTCCCTGCGAAGTTCACACAGCGGGCCCAAAAAACCAGCTTGTATTCCATCCCCTTCTTTAAATAGATACCCTCAAAGGCTTTGTTCTGTATGCCCTCTCCGGCCCGCTCCGCCTGCAGGCGCATATAGTGAGGATTCTCCTCGCTGTGGGGACTGCCGGTGACAGGGCGGGCCGCCCCTTCCGCCCCGGCCGGATACATGCTCCAGGCATAACTCCCGTCATACTCTGCCTGATAGTCTTTTGCGCCCCCGGTGGCTTTCATGAACTCAAAGGATCGGTTCTCCAGCATCTCCGCATACAGCCCGCCGTCCGCCGCATAGTTGATGTCCTCAAAGAAAAGCCCTATCATCCCTTTCTGGATCTTAATCTTTTCCTCGGCACTGATTTTTATTTTCATACGCTTACCTCGTTTCCGAATAATAAATTATTTTAACTCCCACTATAAAAACGGCTTTGAATTCCTTCAAAGCCGCCGCCAGGGATTGTTCTTGTTATTCCTCTACGCCGCTTTCCTTCATCAGCTTGATGATATCGCCAACGGTTTCAATACCCTCCAGGTTCTCAGAGGGAATCTCAATGTCATACTCCTCCTCAAATGCCATCACCAGTTCAAACAGATCCAGGGAGTCTGCGCCCAGATCATCTTTGAAGGAAGTGCTCTCGGTAATCTCATCCACATCCAGATTCAACTGCTTTGCAATGATTTCTTTTACTTTTTCCAACATACTTGTAACCTCTCCTTTAGTCAGGGCTTTTCCTGATATAGAATACCCTTTTTTCATGGTAATTAGCATAAAGCTATAGAAAGTATAGGAGTTAATAGAGCGTTTGTCAAGCCCTTTTACCAGTTTTCATTCAGATACAGCTGCACCCGGCTCTGGATGATGCCGGCAACGGTCCGGGCATCCTTATCCCCGGCAAAAAAGGCGTCCGCCTCCTCCAAGATAATCTCCTCTATAGGCTCCGTTATTCCTGTGGAAATCCGGCAGCTGTCCATAAAGGTCAGATATTCCGGCAGATAAGAGGTGCCGTCCGGCTTGGCATCTATCTCCATGGCTCCCTGGGGGGTCCGCAGGAACACAATGGGCTTGGCATCCGATCTCCTGTACTCTACTTTCTCCGATATCCTCTCGGTAAAAGTGTCCCTTCGCACGGGATAATCCGCCTTCTCCTGGCACCCCCGGCTGACAATGTAGTTAATAAACTCCTCCGCCAGTTCCTCATGTTCAGTGTCAGCGCATATTGCGATTCCCTCGTAGCAGTTCAAAAAATTTCCGTTGTCGCCCTGGGTGGGATATCCCACCATATGATATTCCTCCCCCAGGTAGGCCATGTCTTCGCAGAACCTCCTGAAATCACCGGCGGACCCAAGGGGCTTGTAGCACAGAATTTCTCCCTCTTTCAACCGCTTCCTGGCCGCTGCCAGCTCTGTGTCCATATTGATAGAATTTCCCATGGAACTGGTCTGGGCATATCGCTTGCACACCTCCAGCAGATGGCAAAATTCCTCAGTGTCAAAATAGGCTTTGCCCTCCTCCAGATCCAGCAGGGAGCAGTGCTCCAGATCCGCTAAAAAGAAATAGCACAGCAGATATCTCCCTGTCAGATCATTGCCAAAGGGCTCATTGAGAATGGACTGCACAGGATGTCCGGCCTGCTCCTGCTGCTCCAGCAAAGCCACCACATCCTCCCAGGTCCAGGTATCCTCCGGCCACAGCTTATTGGAGACAAACAGAGTTGTGGCGGCAGCTGTGTGGGAAATGCTGTAAAGTCCGCCGTTCATCATGCCGTTCTCCAGCACCCCGTCGAAGATCTGCTCCTGTGTGTCCTGATCCAATACCTGTGACAGTTCTGTCAGAAGTCCCTTTTCCTGCAGGGTTCTCAGCTGCGCCGGCAGAGCCATCAACAGATCCGGCCCATTCCCCGCCGCCAGATCGGCCTGGATCCTGGTCCAGCTGCTGTCCCTCCCCTCCCAGCTGTCGGGCAGCTGAAGATTGATCTTAACGCCCGGATGTAACCTATTAAACTCTCCCACATACATGTTGGTGTAGGCATCCGCAAAAGCATTGTAGCATGCCAGTGTCAATTCCACCTGCTCCACATCCTCGTTGGCGATTCTAAACAGATATTCCCTGCCGCCGTCGTCATAAAAGAGCACAATGTCGCCGCTGCTGTTCTGCAGAAATGCGCAATACTCTCTGAATGAGGCGCCTCCTCCAAGATACAGATTCTCGCAGCTGCCCGTGGAGGCATCCCAACGCACCAGAGCATTGTTGGAATTTACATAGTACAGATCCCCGTAAGCATTCATGACACGGCTGTCAACAAACTGATAAGCGCCCTCATAGAGCTTTACCTGCCGCTCCTGCCCTATGGACCAGAACACATTGGCCAGTTCCTCATAGCTGACCGCCTCCCATATACATCTTCCCTGGCTGTCATGGTACAGATTGACATTGGGCTGCCCCAGTCCCTGGGCAGGATCCAGCACCATTGCCAGTTCTCCCGATGCCTCTATGATTCCGTACTGACCGCTTTCATCGGTTCCCCGGACGCAGTAATATCCCCTGCTGTCCCACTTGGCAGTATCCTCCCACAGATAGCCTCCCTCCTGAATCAGCCGGGCCTCCCCCAGGGCGGGCAGCAGATCCTGGCTATCCTCCACATGCCCGTCCTGGTCAAACCATACCCCATAATATCCTATTATCTGGTGGGACTGCCTATCCTGCTCCTGGACAAAAGCTACCACTCTGCCTTCCGCCACATCTATAGATACCACATCATGAGCGCCTGTCAGTTCCAGTTCCTCCAGATACAGTTGACGGCACTCCATCTCCAGCGTATCCCCGTCAACATGGTTCAGGAAATACAAGAACTCCCAATTCTCCTGGTCCTCCACATAATTGTCGCAGCGGACCAGAACATAGTAATCCTTGCCATCCACTGTCCGATGTTTGGCGCCGCTGACCATATCCTGAGGAATTTGCAGCAGATCCTCCTGATAGGCAGTCAGATTCCACCAGGACGGCGCCGGCACTGCCTTCTGCGGCTCCTGCCAGGGCTGGGTCAGCAAGTCATAGGGCTCCCTGCCCTCCAGCACAGACACCCGGGCCGCCGCCGTATCTCCGGCATTGTTCTCTGTCATATACAGAGACTCCGCCTCCGGGGAATTTATTGCCGTATTAGATACCAATCCCAGCTCACCCGGACTGTCATCCGCCTGCCCGCAGCCGGCCAGCGCTTGCATACACAGGGCCGTCCACAGGGCCAGCGCCGTAAATTTTTTTCTGTATTTTTTCATTCTGCTGCCTCCTCGCACGGACTCATAAAAAATACCCCTCTATCCACAACCGTAACTCCCAAAGGCTTACAATCTGAATAGAAGGGTATCTGTCACAGTCCTGTTTAAAACATTATAACAGGCTGATAAATGGCGGACAATGTCCTTAAATTAATCTTAAATGTCCTTAAATAAATCTTAAAAATCGGCTTTGAACTCCCTACTCATAGATGGGATATGACCTGCCCTCCCTGACAAACACAGGGATAATATCCAAAGGCGCGGGTACTGTCACCCTGCGGCCGCCCTCATAAACCTCCTTCGTGTTGGCGTCCGTCCACCGGCAGCCGCCAGGCAGATAGACCTCTCTCTCCCGCTGGCCCTCTTCCATCACAGGAGCCACCAACAGATCGGGACCAAACATATAGGCATCCTCAACTTCCCAGGCCGTCTTGTCCTGGGGGAAATCAAAGAACAGCGGACGCATTACAGGGGCTCCCGTCTCACTGGCCTGTCTCATGCACTCCCGGATGTAGGGGCGCAGCCGCTCCCGGATAAAGAGATACTTTTTCAGAATCTCATAGTTGTCCTCCCCGAAGCTCCACACCTCATTGTCCTGTCCGCTGGTGAGCTGACGCACACCATTGATGAACTCTTCTTCCCTCTCGTACCAAGGGGAACGCTCCCCATGCATACGGAATACCGGACAGAAAGCCCCCCAGGCGAACCACCGCACCAACAGTTCTTTAAAGTATGGATCCTGGATATTGCCGCCGATAAACCCGCCGATATCCGAGGTCCACCAGGGAATGCCCGCCACGCACATATTAAGCCCCGCCTGCAGCTGTTCTCGCATGGCCCGGAAGGAGGAGTGGATATCCCCGGACCAGGTCAGCGCCCCATATTTCTGGCTGCCTGCCCAGGCACAGCGCACCAGACTCAGGATCTCCGTCTCCCCCGCCGCTTTCAGGCCGTCATAAAAGCCCTTGGCATACCCCACGGGGTAGACATTGCTGCACTGCAGCGCAGGTCCTGCGTAATAGCGGTAATTGTCAAAATCATAGGGACCGTACTCCGGCTCCGCCTCGTCCAGCCAAAAGCACCGGATCCCCTTGTCATAATAGTTCTCCCTGCACTTCTCCCATACAAAACGCTGGGCGCCGGGGTGGGTGGCGTCGTAGAACACCGTGTTGCCCATCCAGGACATGTGGTAAGCCATTCCCCGGTCCGGGGCCACCAGATAGCCCTTGTCGTTCATCTCCCCGAAATTCTCGCTGCGCTCGTCGATGGTGGGCCATACCGATACCACCGGCTCGATGCCCAACTCCCGCAGTTCCCTGACCATGGTCTCCGGGTCCGGCCAGTCCCTGGGCTCAAACTTAAATTCGCCCTGCCTGGTCCAATGGAAAAAGTCCACCACGATGGCGTCCATGGGCAGGCCCCGTCGCTTGTGCTCCCTGGCCACCGCCAGCAGTTCCTCCTGGGTGCGGTAGCGCAGCTTGCACTGCCAGTATCCCAGGCCGTACTCCGGCATCATGGGACTGCGCCCCGTCACTTCACTGTAACGCTCCTCCAGTTCAAAGGGAGTATCCCCCGCCGCGATGTAGTAATCCAGCTTCTTGGTACTCCTGGCATACCACTCCGTCCGGTTGGTGGCAAAGGTAGCCGTGCCGATGGCAGGATTGTTCCAGAAAAAGCCGTAGCCTCTGCTGGAGATCAGAAAGGGGACGCTGGACTGGCTGTTGCGGTGGGCCAGTTCCAGGGTAGCGCCCTTTTTGTCCAGATGCCTGTCCTGATACTGGCCCATACCGAAAATCTTCTCATCATCATAGGCTTCAAAGCGCATGGTCAGCTCATAGTCCGTGCTGCCGGGGATGGGCTTTAACTCTCTGGCATCTATCCGCAGGGAAGTGCAGTAACGGTTGATACGGTTGCGGTTGCGCCAGTACTCTTCGGTCAGCGCCTCCCCCCTCTGGTTGTAGTAGCTAATCCAGCCCTCGGGGCCCACCACTGCCGTGATCTTTCCGTTTCTGGCCGTATATACCTTGCCGGTCTGATGATATTTGGCATATTCCTCTGTGGCGTACCAGGGATCCGTGGTGTCAACCTCCTCCACCGAGATCTCCATCCGGCAGTCCGCCGTCGGCTCCGTCAACGCCCAGTCCTGCCCGTCCATCACCGCCTCCCCGGTCATTCGCACCCGAAAAGCGTCCTTTCCCCAGGGCTCCAGCCACAGGGTCTTTTTGCCGTCAATAATGACGATTCTGTTCTGCTCCACACTTACCTGCATAGTCTCTCCTCTCTCATTTACACACATGCCCCTTTTGCTTCCGAAGCAGCCCGCCGGCTTTCCGGAAGTCACTTATTTCCATATATACCTCAAAATGGCCCTTCTGTCAACCGGCACATCTGGCATTTATCTTTACAAAAAGACCGGATCAGAACTTATCATAAGACAATTCCTGATCCGGGGTATGTAAACGTTTACTCTTCCATCAACTGATGATTTTCTATTTTGACGCATCGGGTCGCATATCTCCTGGCGCTGTCATTATGAGAAATAATCAGAACGATTCTGTCTGAAAACCTCTTTATGATTTCCTCATAAACTCTGTTCGATGTCTCTGTGTCCATGGAGCTTGTCACCTCATCCAGAATCAACACGTCCGGCTCTTCCACAAATATGCGTGAGACCATGATTTTCTGCTTGTCCCACCCTGAAAGGTTTGCGCCGTCGGGTTGTATTTCCATGCTTCGTATTATCCCCTGGCTCATGAATTTGTCAAAAAATCCAAGTCCGGCCAGTTTTTCATCCACCTCCTTTCGATCACATTCCTCTCCCATAAAAATGTTATCGGACAGCGATCCGCATATAATAGAGGTTTGCTGTGACATATAAAATATCTTCTTTCTCACTGAGCCCACAGATAGCTCCTCCATAGGAATATTATTAATGGATATGCCTTCCGCCCGATAAAAACCCACCAATGTCTTTACCAGACTGGATTTACCCATTCCCGTCTCCGCTTTTATAAATACCACGTCTCCCCGATCTATCCGCAGATTTACTTTCTCCAGCAACGATATGTCATCATACCCGATGGAAGTGTCACAAAAGGCAATCTGGTCTATTCGCTCAATCTCCCTGCCTCGATCCTCCTCAGCCTCCCCCTTTAACTCTTTCTCTATGAAATCGTATGAGGCATTTACATCTTTCATATTTAAATTCATGCGAACCAGCTGGCCGACATAAGAAAAGCATATATCAACCATCATTGCCACAACAACAAAATCTCTTGTTTCTATCCGGCCCGCCATCATAAAGTAACCGAGCAGGATGTACATGAAGTATTGCATGTTTGTTACTATCGAGCTGAGTATCGCGCTGACATTGCCTGCATACGCGTTTACCTCCGCGTTAATCTTGTGGATATCATATACGTCTTTTCTCAGCAGCTTCAGGATCCCCTTATGCTCATCCTTTTGCTTGATATAATCTATGTTTTCACAGACAGAGTGTATATCGGAATACCCTCTGGCAGTGATATCCTGCATTTTAACACATCTTTGGGATAATTCTTTATTTAAGCGCCGAAATCCCAGATTCTGTACCAGCAGCATTCCTCCTAAAATAACCAGCATCCAAACGCTCACCCTGCCTATGACCCATATACTCACAAGCACGACAATCCATATATTGACAAACATGGGCAGCGTTTTCAGTATCAAATCCGCATAATGGTTTACAGCGTTATCTATCTTATTTATATAATATGTCGCGCCGTTTTTATTAAAAGACTTATAATTCACCTTGAAGAGATACCCGAATAACTCCAAGTGCAATTTTGTCTTAAAGGCCAGAGTGTTCTTCTTTTCCGCCTTAACAATCAGGACATTCATAGCTAAATTCAACAATACCAAAAACAGTAGAACTATCAAACTGGTTACATTGATCCCATCTTCTGAGAGATAGGAAAATGATATGGGTATGACCAACGCCGAAAAAGCCCTAAGTAATGTCAATATAGACACAATGACAATTGCGCCCATGTTCTCTTTTATTATTTCTTTATATTTTAGCATATAGACATTCCTCCCACATTACATCGCATTGCGACATAATCTCCTCCCAATTCAAATTTTCCGTATCCTGCAGGCAGATATCCGGAGCAATACCTCCATCCTCAGCTTCCACTCCAGCAATCCTGTATCTATATTGTGGCATATTAAAAGAAAAACCATTAATCTGTATATTCTTGCATATGACATTTTTTCCATATGTCTCAGTCCCTATTAACACAGCGCCAAAATAGAATTTGCATAAGCGGATGAATATCTCTGCCGAACTGGCGGTACAGCTGTTCATAATAATGGCAGCCTTAGGATATGGTGCGTTTTCCTCTCCCTTCACGGCAAAATCTATGACCTTTTCCGCCGGGTGCGCCATACCTGTAAGTTGATATGATTTAAATATTTTTCCAAATACCTTCCTCATATCTGTCAGTTTTCCACCTTTATTGTTTCTTAAATCTAAAACCACCCCTCTCCCGTTGTCTTGCCAGATATTTTTATCGCTATGCGCATCCTCATAAAAGTCAAAAACTTTAATATAGGTCATATCTCTGTCCCGTATGCATTTCACCAATTCTCTGTCTTCTACATTATTCAATTCAAGCCTTATGTCCATCTTAAACATATAGACGTCGGCATTTTTTATCCTCACAATATTTAAAGATATATCCTGTCGGAATTGTTTCCCGTTTATCTCCTCCGGCAAAAAAAATGGGGGGTTTACTACAAGATCGTCTTTTCTGATGTTTGAATACTTCGGCTCCAATACCCTTCTAACCTTATAGATCTGGGGATACACTTCCACGGCCTCAATATTTAACAAATGCAGCGCTGAAACTTGAGATTCTTTACATACCAAATAACGGATGTCCAGATTGTTCACCATAAGCTTTGCCATCCTCTGGTCGAACTCTCTCTCCAAATCCTGTTCTACTCCCAAATCCCCTAATGCCTCCAATACCCCTTCAACACAAACCAGTTTCATATCCTTCTGTCTCATGCCCCCTTCCCACAAATAATCTCCTTATTTTTTCAACAGATCGATTCTTATAATGTTCACACATAAAACTGTTTATCCTATCCGCGTCCGCATAAATATTATATGTAATTGCCTTGCAGCCCCCTCCGCAGATATATTTATATACACACTCCCTGCACCTCGGAATATCCAATATGCCTCTGGAAATTCTGTGTTTGGAAATTGCCTGCCGAACCTGAGTTTCCCACCCCTTCGTCAAAATAGAGCCTATTTTGAATTCCTCCTTGAGCAGGCTTTGGCAGGGATAAATATCGCCATTGGAGTCAATAGCCAAAGTATCTACGCCTGCGCCGCATAAAATCAGATCCTGTAAACGATATTCCTGTCCCGCATTGTTCACATAGGGAATGAAATCCTTGAGTTCATCCTTTGAATTGGGCAGGCATTCATTGATTATATGAGGAATTCCCATTTCGGTCTCTAAAAATTCAGTCATCTCATGTATACCTGATATATTATTCCCCGTCAGAACAGAGCGCACTTGCAGCTTATGCTTTAACTCTGCAGGTAACGCTTCAATGTTTTTCAGCACCTGATACTTCAGCGAATTCCCTCTGTTTAAATCATTCTGCCGCGCATCCAATGAATCCAGACTTACAATAATTTGATCTACCATTTCCAATGTTTTGTATTTCTTTTCGACCAGGAGTGTCCCATTTGTCAATAAGATCTTTTTTCCGTTTATGCAGGATATAATTTTCTGTAAATCTTCATTGAGTAACGGCTCGCCACCTGTAATATTGTAATATCTCATTCCCATGTTTTCCAGCTCATGTATCACCTTGATCCATTCCTGGGCAGAAAGCTCTCTCTCATCTCTATTAAGATTATGCTTGTTATAACAGTATTCGCATCTCAGATTACACTTCTGCGTAACATGAAGATATGCTTTGGTAAATGTCCGTTCATTGACGATCTTTTGATAAGACGAAAGAAAATTATTTTCTTCCAGTTCTTCACTGGACTTGAAAAGGACTTTTTTATCACAGAAAAAGGAAACAAATTTTACAAATCTGGCCTTATCCAATTTATTATCGTCAATGAAGTCATCTCCATACTCGCTTCCCGGGAGCCGCTCCAATATGCATTTAAAATAATACAGGTTCAGATAATTTAGTTTCACTGCCCTGTTTATATTTCCGAAATATATAATATGGCTGGTCCCGCTCTCAATGATCACATAATCTCTATCATAGAATAAAACCATTCTGTTTTCTCCGTATTTGAAAAAGTTTTGGCATCTGAATATCAGATGCCAAAACTCCCACGTCATTTGTCAGGCTCCCTGTCCACAGCCGCCGCCATCCCCACACCCGCAGCCACAATGACCGGCGACCACGGCTTCTAAATCTTCAAATTCGGCAACCTCTCCAAATACGTCCACTCCTTCTTCCGTCTGCAGAAGATTATTAATGATTACATAATTCCGCATACTCTTACCTCCTCGTGCCTTTGAATCTGTCATCGTGTTATCTTTTTTAAGAATACCATGATTCTATCGCTCTGTCAATATATTTATACTATTTATTGCTCTTTCCACAATGCTATGAAGCGCTGTGTCGATTTTATTTTTTCCAAATCTGTCTCCTCTAAAACGTCAGGAAAAATCTATTCCTTCGGCTCTCCATAGATAACGCCCCTGGATCCGGTGGCTAAAAAGAATCTGCCGAAAACCCTCTTGTCGCCGTCCATGCTGTTGATCTCGCCGTACATCTGCCTCTCCGTGTTCAGCCGCTCATAGGTACACCCCTGATCCAGTGTCCGATAGAAGCCATACTCCCCGTCAATGCTGCCGCACAGATAGATAGCCTTGGGCTCGCTCACGTAGTCGCCGCCGGGTCGTCCCAGTCCCAGCCCCAGACGCAGGCAGCTGTCTCCTTCTGCGCTAAGGCGTGTACAGATCAGCCGGTCAGCCTCCGCCTCATAAACCATCTTCCACATACCTTCCTGGGCCATGGCGATGTAGAACACGCCGCTTTCCCCTGCGGCCCCCCGGATTTCCGAGCGATTGGCCGTGTCTATCATGCCAAAGTCGCAGGCTGGCAATTGCGCTATGGCCTGTCCGTCCGCCGTCTGCACCACGTCCGGCTGCTTTTCCGCAAAAACAGCGCCCCCGTCCCGGCTGATATAGATCTGGCCGCTCTCCCCAAATCCATAAAAGATCTGCGGATCCACCCTGTCGGAAAATACTTTCATACAGGTCCCGGAGAACTGCCCCCTTTGGCGCTGGGATACCTGCCTCACCGGCACAGGACTTCCGTCCGCTCCCAGTACCTTCACCGGCGCAAAGCTTCTGCCGCCGTCCTGGCTGGAGATTACCAAATCCATGGGCAGCCAGATCATATCCGCGATGGACCAGACGATACTTTGACCATCCGGGGACATGGCCACCCACCCCGGATTCACATTGGGCCGCTCAATCTCCCGCATGGCCGCGTCTATCTTCTCCCCCTGGCCCCAGGGCATGGGAATCCGCTGAAATGTTTGGAATCCGTCCTCCGTCCGCACCAGGCCCCCCTTAGTCAGCCCACGCCAGTTACCCCGGGCCGTGATGATGGCCAGATTACTGTCTGTATCCGACAGATCCGCATTGATGCAGGTTATATAACGGTTTCCCTCCGCATCGTCAAAGGAGTTGCGGCAGGGCTTCGTCAGATCCCGAAAGGCAAAGCCTCCCAAATCCCCCACAATGTCCACCATCTGCACTTCGCCGGACACAGGCCCATAGACATTCAAGTGTACCGTCTCCTCGATGCCGTCACAGCAGTCATGATACCGGGGATGGTCACTGAGCAGGGCATCCGTGGTAAACACCCCCGTGCCGGAGTTAAACCACAGTTCGTTGGGATCAAAGGGATTAATCTTCACGTCGCTCTCCCAGTGCAGCAGACTGCGGTTCCCGTTGTACTCCGGCTTCATATAGGAAGTGTTAAAATAGATGTCCCCCACATCCAGGCCCTCCAGGCTCACTTCCCAGGTTTCCCCGTAATCCCGGGACACATAGACACATTCCGCATCCAGCTTCTCCTTGCACAGGGTGGCGCAGACCACCAGGCCCGGCATACTCTTGCAGGTGCTGATGCCTCCGAAGCCGTATTCCAGATAACCGCCGGTCCGCAGGCCCTTCGCGTCCGGCGTGATATCCGTATAGCCGCCGAACCTGCCCTCCCCAAACTCATAGCGCAGCACCTTGCCTCCTATGGTATCCCCGGTATCACAACTGTAGCCCAAATCCACAATATAATTCCAACGGCCCGTGGCGCACATAGTCACAAAGAGATACTTTCCGTCAAAAGCATACCGCTGGGCCACCAGTCCGTTCATCCTGCTGTCCGAGATAATGGGACTTTCCGGCTCCTGAAGCGGCGCAAAACTCCCGCCCCCGTCGTAGGACACATACAGGCTGTGTCCCCGGAGCCTATCGTCCACCCGGCTGGTGTACCCCGCCGTGCCTGCCACCAGAGTCCGGCTGTCCTCTGACACCCATATAAAGGTCATATAATCCTCTGGCACAGGAAGCTTTTCCCAATTCTCCCCCCGGTCCCGGGTCCGCAGCAAGCCGTCCCTGGAACTGGCGAAATAC
>CAMWTF010000022.1 GCA_947177105.1 uncultured Lachnospiraceae bacterium
CAGCACATCCTGATACAGAGTCGTCATGGCATTATATTTCAGGTATATCTGCTCTGCCGGAAGATACGTGTTCTCCAGGCCCTGCAGACGCTTTTGCTCTTCCAATGCGCTTTGATAGGTGAGATATCCGTTGGCTGCCAGCGCCGCGGACGCCACCACAAAGAACACGCCCAGCAGCACCGCCAGAGAGTTATTGTTGGTCTCTTTCTTCTTCTTTTGCTGTTTTTCACTGCTGATAAAACTCACCGAGGCCATGGAGGCGCCGATACAGGCCACATAGTTGAAGAGTTCGCCGTCTCCCACAGTGGCATGCCACACAATACCCTCCAGCTTACGAAAAACTTTGGTAGGAATACCCAATTCATTGGTCAGCAGCTTGGACAGGTTACTCATATCACCACCCATGCCCATAATATAAGCCTGCTCGATATGCTCAGGGTTACGGGAATTATAGAAATCCACCACCCTGGAAATACTGTTAATCAGGGGAGCCAGCGTCCGTGTCACATTGATCCGGGCCTGGGCTATTTCCATATGGTCGTCCTGCTGTAAATCCGGCTCTGCGATCCGTGTGTCATAATCCAGCGCCACCTTGATACAGCTTTGCCGCTTAATCAACTCCCAGGCTTCCATGTCTTCAATCACATCAAATGCCGAATTAACCGCCACTTCATGAATGGCCTCATCAATGCCATAGTTGACGCTTCTCTGAAGCATCATATTGTTGTCCTTAACCACCGTGATGATAGTCTGGCTTTCTTCAATCTTCAGGATCATGGTAGCTGTCTTGCTGGCCTCTTTCTTCACGGCCTGATAGATGCTGTTGCCCACATAGTCCAGATCCACCAGTACCAGACCGCAGCTGGCAGCGAGCGCCTCATAGCTGGCCACCAGCGCTTTTTCCGCCGCCACCAGCAGTACCCGGGACTTGCCGGCATTCTCTCCATCCTTAAAAGTCTCCAGCACTACATGAGATATCTCATGATTGCTCAAGTCGATAGGGAAGTAATCCTTAAGATTCGCCTTAATCATGGATTCCATCATGTTAGGCTTCACAGGAGGAAGCATAACCTCCCTGTTGATGATCTTGCTGGAGGCCACTGTGAAAATAACTCTTTTTGTCTTAATTTTATTGCGGTACAAGGCTTCCTTAATGGCAGTGCGCAGTCCCGCGCTCTTCTTCAGGTAGCCATCCTCTATTACATTAACTGGAGTCGGCACCATGGTATACCGATATACCCTGGGCGTCTTCACCTTATAATCCATCTCACATATCTTAATAAAGCTATATCCAACCTCAATACTGACAACTTTAGCCATCTATTAGTATCTCCCAATCCCTATTAAAACAAATGCAAACCAATCTCGCTCAGGTGGGTAATAGTTCCTGTGCGGAAACGCTCTCTGCAAAAGGCCAAATCAGTCAACTCAGCCCCACAAACGATAAATACCAGGCTATCATCTGCTCCCCCCATATGGCGGAGATAGCGATACCCATGGCCAGATAAGGCCCCATAGCCAACACACGTCCCTCTCCGGCGATCTTCATCCGGCAGACATGAATCACGGAACCCAATATGCATCCCAGCAGAAAACCCAGCAAATTCAGTTTCCAGCCGAGCAGTAAGCCGGTGGCGGCCATCAGCTTTACATCGCCGCCCCCTATGCCCCGTCCCTTGGTGGCGAGGTAAATCAACAATAACGGAATGCTAACCGAGAGGAGGCCGATTCCATAGGAGAGCCAGTTGGACAGGTCCGTCACTATGTGGATCAGCCCCAGGGTTAGTATGAAGAAATTGATCCCCAGGGGGATCTCGTATGTTCTAAAGTCAATGACACTGAGCACAACCAGCGCACTGAACAAAAAGCAGTAGAGTAGGGAATCTATGCTTAACCCATACCTCCAGAACACCAGAAGGTACAGGCCCCCGTTCAGCGCCTCCACCAGGGGGTACTGAACGGAGATCCTACTGCCGCATTTGCGACATCTGCCCCTAAGCACCAGGTAACTGAAGAGCGGCACAAGGTCGTACCACTTCAGCTGATACCCACAACTCATGCAGTGGGATCTGGTGGTTGCTATATTCTCTTTTTTGGGTATTCGGTAGATACAAACGTTAAGGAAACTACCGATGATGATTCCATAGAGGAATATCAGTATGTAGAGAAATATTGTCTGGGGCATTTAGCGTGTCCTTCTATAAAAATATTTGATTCCATCAAGTGTTCTCAGTGGTTGTAACCTGAACATTGCCGTCTGTAATACTAACCACAATGTCAACCGAACTGAAAGTAGTCTGGTTTGTAAGAGCCGGCATAGTAGTAGAAAGTCCTGCATTTGTCAATGCTTCGTTAAAGCTGGCGTTAGTTGTTGTAGCGGTCGCCCCACGTGTAAGCGTAATGGTTCCAGCACTTATCGAAGTTGTAGCCTCGGTATCTACAGCATGTACCTGCAAAGCGCTTACGATCGCCTGCACATTGTCACGATCAGATGCCGCACGACCTCTCTCCACATATCTCATGTACTGAGGTGCCAGCACTGCGATCAGCACTGCCATGATGGCGATAACAATGATCAACTCCACCAGGGAGAAACCTTTGTTATTCATCTTCTTTTCGTTCTTCATAATAAACCTCTCCTTTACTTTATATATTTGTTTTATCTTATACACCCCGTCCCTACACGCGGGTGGATAATTCCTTTACATGCCGTCCAGCGCCTCATACATGGTCAGCATAGGCGCCATACATGCCGCAACCAGCACCAGTACAATTCCTGCCAGCACCACAATGATCATAGGCTCCATGGCGGCCATCACGGTAGCTACAGCCATCTCCACCTCTTCCTCGTAATAGTCGGCCAGCTTATCCAGCATTTCCTCAGTATTACCGGACTCCTCACCGATGCGGATCATATGGTAGGCCATGGGAGGAAACAAGCCGCAATGCTGCAACGGCACAGACAGAGGCTGTCCAATAATAATATCATCTTTAGCTGCCTCCAGTGCCTCCTTGAAATATACATTAGTCATGGTGCGGGATACGATCTCCACCGACTCCACCAGAGGAACACCGGAACCCATTAATGTACTCAGGGTGCGAGCCATCTGAGCCGATGCCGTCTTTACTACCAGGTTCTTAATAGGCTTAATACTTAATGTCAGCTTTCCAAAAAAGTGCTTGCCCGCATCCGTGCGGCTGAACTGCATAATCGCAACCACAACCACAGCAATACAGGGGGCAAGGATAAACCACTTGTTGATAATAAAATTGCTGGCGGCCTGTACCGCCTTGGTGATTCCCGGCAGCTCCGTGCCCATCTGATCAAACATGTTCACATAGGAAGGAATTACCTTCACCAGCATAACAATCACTACAATAATCGCCACAATAATCACGACAAGGGGATACATCATGGCCTTTTTGACCAAGGATTTGGTCCTGTTGGAACGCTCAAACTGCACTGCCATACGCTCCAGAGATTTATCCAAGCTGCCGGATGCCTCGCCTGCGGCTACCATGTTTACCATCAGATCCGGAAACACCTTGGGGTGCTCCGCGATAGCGCTGGCCAGAGACTCGCCCTTCTCGGCGCTGATACGCACCTCGTTGATGGCCTCCTGCAGTTTTTTGTTCTCCGTGGCCTCCGTCAGCATCCGCAGGGCGTCCAGTATGGTGACACCTGCCCGGATCATACTGACGAACTGGCGGCAGAACACGCTCAAATCCCTGGCCTTGGGCTTTCCGCCGATATTGATATTGATATCTCTGGTCAGTATACTCTGCTCCTTCAAAGCCAAAACTGTCATGCCCTGGCTCTTGAGGTCAGATCTGGCTTTATCTATATTGTCAGCCTCTATACTGCCCTTGACCGGCTTACCGGCGGCATCTATCGCTTCATATCCGTAGCTTGTCATCTATCTCTCCCGTGCTTTTCTATCCGCATATCCATAAATCTAAAAGCATCAAAATACCACAAAGGCACAAGATGGTGGGGATATTCTATCACACCACCACTATAACTTGTATCCCATATTTTTATAGTCGGAATTGTAAAAAACGGTACTACCTGTCCATATGTATCCTCTACAGTAGTTATACTCTATTTTGCCCAAAAAGTCAACTATTCTTAACATCCTTTTGGGTAAAATTATCCTATTAATGGACTTTCTGAACAGGTTTTTTGTTATTTTACGATACTCAACACTTTGTTACCCTGCGCATTGGTTGCGCCCAGGGGAACAGAATGGGGGCGGAATCATTCCGCCCCCTGGAAGAATTAATTAGTATTCAATGCTTGTTGCCCCTTCAAGCGCTCATATTCCTGCATTAGCTGCTCCAATTGCCGGGTCAGTTGCTTCTTCTCCTGATCCATCTGGTCCATCTCCTTAAGCAGATGAGTGTTCTCCTGCGCCAAATAAATACCTCGCTGTTTTTCCTCCTCTAACTCTCGAACTGCTTCGTCCTTCAACTGTACTGCTCTATCCCTCTCCTGTACCGCTCTATCCTTCGACTGTACTGCTCTATCTCTCTCCTGTACCGCTCTATCCTTCGACTGTACTGCTCTATCTCTCTCCTGTACCGCTCTGTCCCTCGACTGTATCGCTCTGTCCCTCGACTGTACCGCTCTGTCCCTCTCTCTCAATACTGTCATTATCTCCCTCACATGTTTCTCTCTTGCCTTACACTGTTCCCTTATAGCTTCATCAGCCGTAAGCTCATATATAGTTTCAACTGCATCTTCCAGAATCTCACTTTGTTTCGCTAACATCTTCATTTCCTCCCATGTGGTGGCTTTGAAGAGGGATGCCCAATAATCAATCTGCCACTGCCGATCCTCCTGCGTTGCCAAATCTATTTGCTTTAAGTCTACCACACTTAGAATGAATTTGTCAGTAAGAATATTGTGGTTTTTTTCATTTATCATCTTGTATGTGGCATAAAATTCCACATGGTTCGGAAACAGTGTAAAATCAAGAAATCCTATATGTATGACTGGCCTGACCTGAGTGTAATCTTCTCCTCTGGATAATTGATCAAAATTGCGGCACAGGTATGACAACGATCTCTCTGCCCAGTTTTCATGATTAAGAACCTGCATCTCCAAATTTATGAGAGTCTTGTTATTCAATAATACATTGATATCCAGCACAAAAATTTTACTGTCAAAGTCTTCCGTGACAGCCTCGCCCAACACAATAGGATTTTTAACCTCCACGCTTTCCACTTCTTCCAGCCGCAAATGCAGCATGGAACAGATCAAGTGCTTCAATACATTCTTGTTCTTCTGCAGCAGGGCCTTAAACATGTAATCATTGGTCAATGGATGCGGCAACACCCCTGTAGCCTGCATATAGAGCAATTTGCCCTTCTTTCCTTGTGTTACAGATGATTCCATCGTTTCTCCTCCTTATTTTAGTTCCGCATCTGTCAAACCGACGCTGAATTTTGGTAAAAAAAAGAGAAAACCTAGATCCGGCATCCGTAGATGCGAATCCATAGTTTTCTCTATCCTCTTAGTTTATATTGTAAGGATTCACCTGCGTACTGTCAAGGAAAATCTTAAAACTTACCTAATTCCCGCACCACGGTTCTCCAGCAGCAGCCGATAGAAATCTTCCTCGGGCATGGGCTTGGCATAGTAGTAGCCCTGTACTTGATCGCAGCCCATCTGTTTCAGCATCTCCACCTGTTCCCGGGTCTCCACGCCCTCGGCGATGAGGCCCAGCTTTAGCTGCTCCGCCATGGTTATGATATGCTCCAGAATCAGCCTGCCTTTGTCCGACACCATCATGTTCTCCATGAACTTTCGGTCTAACTTCAACACATCAAAAGGGGTCTCCAACAGAATGTTCAGGGAAGAATAACCGCTGCCAAAGTCATCCATCAGCAGTTTAAAGCCCTGCTCCTTCATCTCACGGGCCGCCTGGCTCACATGCTCCTCCATGGTCTCAGTGATCTCCAATTCCAGCAGATGCTTGCAGATCCCGGATTCTTCCACAATGTGCTCCAGCACCTGCATAAACTCCCGATCCTGCAGATGCCTCCGGGACAGGTTCACCGACAGGGGACAGTCCCGGATTCCCGCTTTCTGGCACCGCCCCAGAAATTCCCCGGCCTTTTTCCACATATAGAAGTCCACCTTGGTTATGAAGCCGTCCTCCTCTATCACAGGCAAAAATTCCATGGGGTAGATCATCCCCCGCTGGGGATGGCTCCAGCGCACCAGGGCCTCCGCGCCGATAATACGGTTCTGGGATATGCTGTATTTGGGCTGCAGATACATCTGCAGCTGCCCCTCTCTGATGGCAATGTCAATATTGTCTTCCACAAACTTCCGGTTATACAGGGAAGTCTTGAACTGTTCCTGATAGAACACCACCTCGGACAACAGGCTGTTCTTGGCCGCCTTGCGGGCCATGGCCGCCCGATCCTCCATCTGGCGCAGTTCCATACCTGCGTCCTCCACCAAATATACGCCGATGGAATACTGCAGCTTCACTGCCTTGTATACCTCCAACTCCCGCCCCATCGCCTCCATCATGCGGTACAGTTCCGATACCTCGTCGTATTCCGTCACCACCTGAAACACATCGCTGCGCAGATTCACAAAATACTGCCGTTCATTACAGAGTTCCTTCAGCTTCTCCCTAATCCAATATAGTACTTCGTCGCCGAACCGCTCCCCGTACAGGTCATTGATAATCTTGAACCGACATATATCGAACTGGACAAAGGCCACCTTCCTCTCTGTCTCATTCAGCAGCGCCCGCACATGCCGCCTGAAACGCTGCCGCCTGCTCATATTCTTGAGCATAATCTGGATTTCCTCGTCCTCGTTGATATCGATTTCCTCCAGATCCACGCTGAGCAATTCACCCCCATATTCCTCCAACATCTTCTCCAAAATCTCGATGCTGACAAAAAAAGCCCGGGGACATCTCTGCAGAATCAGTCCCTCCTGACGGATCACTGCCATGTCCTCCGGAATGGAGATATCCTTGCCCAGAATATCCCGGCAGTATATATCGCCCTGCATCCTCTCCCGAAAAGCGCGTATGTACTCCTCTGTCTTGCGGTTGCCGTAGGTCTCCAGTTCCTTGTCCTGCGGATCGGTGAAGCCAAAAGCCAGCCCCAGCACCAAAAGCCCGCCTGTGATGCAGCCACAGGTCGTTCCCTGCCGCATACCGCCGCCAAAGCAGGTGCTAATCTTGAACGCCGTCTTGAGATCCAGGCCAAAGTCCCCCGCAAATGCCCCCAAAAGCGCCTGGGAGCAATGATATTTTTGTTTTAGGAGCTCAATTGCTTTTTCCTTGTGTGTCATATGCCACCCCCAGCTTATATCATACTAATCTCCATGCCGCAGCTGCGCCGAAACCCAAATCAGGATGAAAAATGCCGCATTTGGGGCATTTTTCTTCACACTATTCCCGTTCATCATCTCTTTCAGATATAAAAAGTATATCATTTCTTTCCAATAGTTTCAAACAGTATTTCAGGGAAAATGCCCAAATTCTGAGCAAAATTTATATTCGATATATTGTCATATTTCTATCTAAATAAAATATTCTTATCCTAAAGTAATTTTATGCTTGCATCTTTCGCCCGATTAGTATATCCTTTAATTGATACATATCACAACCGACACGAAAGGAGATTAGCAGACATGACAAGGCAGGAAGTGACAAGCAACTATATCCTCAATATGGAGAGGGAACGGGTGAGCTGGGGCTACACCCAGCCCCAGATGGCAAAGCGGATGGGCATCTCCACATCGGGCTACAAAAAAATTGTGGCGGGAGAGACCAGCAAGATAGATCTGTATGCCGCCTACCAACTCTACAAATTTACTGGTAAATTCATCTTTGAACTCTGCGGCGAGCAGAGCACGGATCTGGAGCTTTTCCAAAGTCTGCGAAGCCTTACGCCCTCGCAGAAGGCTTTTGTGGGCGGCATTATTCAATTTGAGCGGGATTTTCAGGATAAGAAAACGGATGCAGAGGAATATATCAGTGTGATCGTGCCTAACGGCAGCCTGGAGGACGGCATGATCTGGGATTCCGCCAATGTAATTAAGGTCAATGCGGCTCCTTATATACGAAAATTTGGACAGGATCTGCACTGTGGAGTCATGGTTACCTCCCATAATCTTCAGCCCGTTTACCACAATGGAGATATTTTGCTGATCAGCAAACGTCCGCCCCGGGAAGGGGATACGGTCATCTTTGTCAACCGCGAAAACGGACGCGCTTATCTACGCAAGTTCCGGCACGGAAGTCCCGCCCGCCTGGAGCCCATCAATGAGTACGGCGCTGCCTTTGAGGTGGATTACGGCAATGCGGCTGAAATGGACAAGTGGATTAAATTTGGCTGTGTGCTGACAAAGATGCGTCAGTCTGATGAGAAATAACTCCCTAAGCGATATCTGTGGGAATTATAGTAAACGAGATTTCTAATGTCCTTTACTATAAAATATGGACAAAATAAACAGAATATGGTATCCTACATTCGAAAAAATGATTTTACAGCGGGAGTAAAATGGATATGAAAATAAGAAAGAATATCAACGTGACGGTTTTTCTGGACCATGTCAGAAAATGTGAGGGCAATGTTTATTTTAAGACCATCGAGGGGGACCAGCTGAATCTGAAGTCCCTGTTGTCGCAGTATATCCTTGTATCCATTATCAACAATGATGAACTGATGAAAAACGGCGTAGTGGACTGCACGAAGGAATCGGATGTCGCTCTATTGGCGCAGTTTCTGGAGTGATCGTTCATTTTCAGGGATTCTTCACAGACGCAGAAAAGGAATCCTGACGGATTCCTTTTTTCTGCGTCACATTCTATATTCTTCCCGTACATTATGCCCTGCCAATCACCAGATCCGGCTTCTTATCTATATATAGTCCCGCCTTGATCTCCTCCAGCTTCTCCGCAATGCGGCTTTTCACCAGGTCCGCCAACTGCTGCTTGGTAAGGTTTCCATATTCTTCAAAAAAGATGGCTTTCAGAAAATGCACCTGGGTAATAACTTTTTCGAAGGTATTGCTGTTCATGGCCTTGTATGAGTCGTATATCACCACCGGCACTACCGGGCCTTTGCTGCGCAGGCTGCAGCTGAAGCAGCCGCTCTGGAACTGCTGAAGTTCATTGTGGTTGTTGGTATAACCGCCCTCCGGGAAAATCAGGAAATCTCTCCCGTCCTTCACGGCCTCCGTCACCTTATGGATGCTGCGCACTTTATCTCTGGGATCCGTCAGGTCGATATCCACACCCTCCAAAAGTCTGCACACCTGCTTGCTCAAAAGCCTGTTGGCTTGCTTTTTCTCCCACAGCACACCGCAGGGGCGTTTCAAGGCTAACAGGATTCCCAGCGCATCATATTTTCCCTGATGGTTGGAGTAAAAGATAATGCCCTTCTCGTTGGGAATATTCTCAACCCCAAACACTCTGGTCGCTGTGCGGCTGCATCTGCGCATATGGTTGATCATCCTGCAGGCCAGCTTAAAACGCTGCATGGCGGAATATTTTTCCTTATGGCCAATCACATGATTGGCAATAGGAACCGTAATCAATGCATACAGGCCGTTGGTGGCCACAACCCATTTAAATCTTAAATTCAGCAATTCTATAACCTCAAATCCCTAAAACTCTCGTCAAAAGTACTTACGCCTATTTCATCATACTATGTTTTAAACTTTTTTTCCAGTACAATTTAGCATATACTTTTGTCAAAAACTGGGGATTAATGTTATTTGCTGGCTCTATTTGTCCTGCTCTTTGGGTTCAAAAAAGCTGTTAAGGTTTTCAAGGCAACGATATAAAATCTCCATCTCCTGCTCGCTTAAATCCTTCACAATGGCTTTAATCATCTTTTTGTGGAAATCGCGGTGGTGGTAAAATGCCTTTTTTCCCTTGTCTGTCAGAGTCACATATACCACCCGCTTGTCCTTCTGGCTCCGCTCCCGGCAGATATAACCCTTTTTCTCCAGCCCGTTCATGTTGATGGTGAGGGTACTCACTGTGACATGGAGTTTCTGGGCAATCACGGACATATTTCTGGGCGCCTCTATGCCGATGGCTTCTATGATATGCATGTCATTGTTGGTAATATCCTTAAATTCCTCCGTGATCACTGCATCGCCTTCCATGTCCATCACATGGTTGAACAGATTGACCAGCATCTCATTCAGAGAACGTTTCCTATTCTGCGCCATTTTATCGCCCACACCCTCTTTCTATATATACGTTCCGCATATGTCCCTTCCCAGGCAGTCCAGGCTTTTCGCAAGGTGTCCCTGTGGTTCCCTTTATCCTGTCCGTTTTGTCTCACAAATACAAATTTGCTCTTTGAACCCCAAAAATATATTAACACAATATCTCAGGCCAAGCAATGCATGAAAAACAGGTTCTCATCACCACTGCAGCACACATGCCCCATAGGTAAGCCCCGCTCCAAAACCCGACAGCGCCAAAGTCATTCCTTCCCGCAAACGGCCCTCTCTGTTAAGTTCGTCCAGAAGCACCGGGATAGCTGCGGAGGACATGTTGCCCACCCGGTCTAAATTCATGGGAAATTTCTCCATCTCCACAGACAGCCGCTTGGAAATGCCCTCAATGATGCGCCTGTTGGCCTGATGAAGCACATACAGATCCACGTCGCTGGGAGTAAGCTGCACTTTCTGCAGCACCTCCGAGATGCAGGCCGGCACTTGGCGCACGGCAAAGGCAAATACCTCCCTGCCGTCCATCTGCACATAAGGAAAATTAATAGGTTCCGAAATGTAGGGGTTCTTCAGTTGCCTGCTGTCACATTTCAGCACTTCGCCCTTTGTACCGTCCGAGTGCTGCACAAATCCCAGAATGCCTGGCTGACTGCTTCGCTCCACCAGCACGGCCCCGGCCCCGTCGCCGAACAGGACACAAGTACCCCTGTCGGTCCAGTCGATGATTTTAGACAGTACTTCACTGCCTGCGATCAGGGCATTGTCATAGATTCCCGCTTCAATATAGGCCCAGGCAGTGTGCAGGGCAAACAGGAATCCGGCGCAGGCGGCATTCAGATCAAAGGCCACGGCGCCCGCCGCTCCCAACAGGCTCTGCACCTGACAGGCCGCGCAGGGGATGCCCTGCTCCGGCGTACAGGTAGCCACCAGCAGCAGATCTACCTCCGAGGCTTTTTTACCGGCCTTTTCCAGCGCTTTCTCACAGGCGCTTACCGCCAGGGATACCACAGTCTCCCCGGTGGAGACGCGCCTGCTGCCGATACCGGTGCGCTCCCTGACCCACTCGTCCGAAGTCTCCACCAACTGCGCCAAATCCTCATTTGTTACTTCTTTTTGGGGGAGAGCGCTCCCTGTTCCGATTATTTTAACTGACATATTCTCTGCCTTTCGTTATTTAAGTTCCGCATATCTCCCGCCAACACACATGCCGGGTGATCAAGAACTGGCCGCTTGAGGCGTCCATTTCTTGATCAGTGTGCTGTCCGGAGATATGCTGATTTGAAGATCCTCCGTTCCGCATATCTCCTAGAATTTGCGGAACCGGTCGTATCTCTGCGCCGCAAGCTCCTCGCCGCTCATTCCCTGGCAGCGTTTCAGGAACTCTACAATCTGCTCCTTCATATAGCCGCCGATGGCCGCTGCCGTGGTGCTGTCCGCACCGCCAAACTCAGGGATAATTTTTTCAATGACATTCAGTTGTTTCAGATCCTGGGCCGTGATATGCATGATCTCGCTGGCCTCCCTGGCCCTGGAGGCATCCTTCCACAAAATGGAGGCAAAGCCCTCGGGAGAAAGAATGGAATAGGTGGCATTCTCCAGCATCCACACCTCGTTTCCCACCGCCGTGGCCAGTGCGCCGCCGCTGCCGCCCTCCCCGATGAAAATGCATAGCACAGGCACTTTCAGCGCCGCCATCTCCTTCAGGTTTCTTGCGATGGCCTCGCCCTGGCCCCGCTCCTCCGCCTCAATGCCGCAGAAAGCCCCCGCAGTATTGACAAAGCTGATGATGGGCCTGTTGAATTTTTCCGCCTGCTTCATCAGACGCAGGGCCTTGCGGTAACCCTCCGGCATGGGCATACCGAAATTCCGCCTCTGGCACTCCTTGATATCCTTGCCCTTATGCTCGGCAATGACCGTCACCGGCTGGCCGTCCAGAAAAGCCAAACCGCCGATGATGGCGGGATCGTCCCGAAAAGCCCTGTCCCCATGAGACTCCACAAAAAAGTCAAATATATGCTCCATATAATCCGGGGCCTGAGGTCTCTCTACTTTGCGGACCGCCTTGACCTTATCCCATGCATCCATGGGGCGGACTTTAAAAGACTGCTCCTTTAATATCTCGCTGAGTACGAAATGGCTGTCCTTGCCCGGCGTGAATCCCGCATACTGTCCCTCCTTGCACTGGTGCGCTTTTATAAGGAAGTAAATGGTTTTTTTCAGGGTTTCACGCCTTACAATGCCGTCTATAATCCCATGTTCCACCAAAAATTCCGCGGTCTGGAAACCTTCCGGCAGCTCCTGGCCAATGGTCTGCTTGATGACTCTGGGCCCCGCAAAGCCCACCAGCGCCCCCGGTTCCGCCATGATCACGTCCCCCAGCATGGCAAAACTGGCGGTGACGCCGCCTGTGGTGGGGTCCGTCAGTATGGTACAATACAAAAGCCCGGCCTCCCCAAGCTTCTGAACAGCTGCGGAGGTCTTGGCCATCTGCATCAGAGACACAATACCCTCCTGCATCCTGGCCCCGCCTGAACAGCAAAAAAGGAACACCGGCAGCTTATACTCGATGGCCCGTTCAATGGCGGCAGTGATCTTCTCCCCCACCGTCTGTCCCATACTGGACATCAAAAACCGGGAGTCGCAGATTCCAAGCACGATATCCTCCCCAAACACCTTGCAGCGTCCCACGGTCACAGCCTCGTCCAGCCCGGTTTTCTCCCTGGCCTGGGCCAGCTTCTCCTCATACCCCTCATAGTCTAGTGGATTATGTACCGGCAGATCCGTAAACCACGGCTCAAAGGTGTGGGGATCCGCCACCATGCGGATACGGTTAGGCACCCTCACCCGGAAATACCCCTCGCATTCATAGCAGATATATTTTCTCTTTACTACCCTCTGCCGGTTTACCTGCTTGCCGCACTTGGGGCATCGGATCATATAGTTTTCCTGGTCTTGGGAAGATTGGCTCTGCCCAGAAGCATTTTCATTGACGTCACCCTCCTGGCCGCCGTCCTGCCGCTGGAGAGTCCGTCGTTTTGCCTGCTCGCCGCTCTCGGCATTCTCTTCCCGATTTCCGTCCTGCACCGTGCCGCGGGCCCTGGAAGCTGCCAGAGACGCGTTTAACTTGCTGAGTTTTTTTGCGAAATAATCCGCCCTTTTTTGTTTCAACAGATCCATGTTTATCGCCATAACATAACCTCCGTCCCTTACCCGATGGAAAAGGTCAGTTCCGCCTGAGCCGCCACTTTGTCGCCCACCTTCGCCACTGCCCGGCCCACGCCAACGGGGCCTTTTACCTTGATAATCTCCGTCTCCAGCAGCAGCACATCCCCCGGAACTACTTTCTGGCGGAATCTGGCCTTGTCAATTCCCGCAAAATAAGCGGTGCGCCCCTTAAAGTCAGGCTGGGCCAGCATAGCCACCGCCCCCACCTGCGCCAGCGCCTCTATGATCAGCACACCGGGCATCACGGGATTACCCGGAAAATGCCCCTGGAAAAAGGGCTCGTTCACGCTGACGCACTTCCTTCCCAGGGCACGTACCCCAGGCTCCAGTTCCTCTATGGTATCAATCAGCAGAAAGGGATATCTGTGGGGAATAATATCTATGATTTCCTGTGCAGTATATAGTGACATTGTTTTTCTCCTCTACTTAATTCTATATGCTCCTGTCCATCTGTGATCAGTTCCGCATATTCCCAAGTAAGATGCTGGCATTGTGGCCCCCAAAGCCCAGGGAGTTGCTGAGGGCATAGGGAACCTGCACCTGGCAGCTCTCCTTGCAATAATCCAGGTCCAACTCCTCCTCGCTCTCCTGAAGGCCCACTGTCCTGTGGATAAAGCCTTCCTGAAGCTCCTTGACGCAGGCGATGAACTCCACGGCCCCGGCTGCGCCCAGCAGATGTCCGATCATGGACTTGGTGGAATTGATTTTCAGGTTCTTTGCGTGATCCCCAAAGGCCAGCTTGATGGCTCTGGTCTCAAACAGGTCATTGTGGTGGGTTGCGGTGCCATGGGCGTTGATATAGGTCACTTCCCCGGGCGTCACATTTCCGTCCGCCAGGGCATTGGTCATGGCTCTGGCGGCGCCGCTGCCATCCTCCGCAGGAGAAGTGATATGGTAGGCATCCGATGTACAGCCATAGCCCAATACCTCCGCATAGATGTGCGCCCCCCGCTTTCTGGCATGTTCCAGTTCCTCCAGAATCACAACTCCTGCGCCCTCACCCATGACAAAGCCGCTTCTGTCCTTGTCAAAGGGGATGGAACACCTGGAGGGGTCCGCGCTGTCCGAGAGAGCCGTCAGAGAGGTGAAACCCGCAATGCCCACCGGTGTTACCGCCGCTTCCGTGCCCCCCGCCACCATCACATCCGCATCCCCGTACTGGATGGCGCGGAATGCCTCGCCGATGGAGTTGGTTCCTGTGGCACAGGCCGTCACCACGTTCAGGCTCTTGCCCTTCAGGCCGAAAGCGATGCTCACATTGCCTGCTGCCATGTTGGAGATCATCAGGGGCACAAACAGAGGAGCCACCCGGGAGGGACCTTTTTCCACCAGCCTGCCATACTCCCTTTCAATGGCCTGCAGGCTGCCGATGCCACTTCCAATGCTGCATCCAACCCTGTAGGCATCCTCCTTCTCCATGTCAAGCCCCGCATCCTGCAG